>CANJYI010000291.1 GCA_947478975.1 Chthoniobacteraceae bacterium | reverse complement strand
CTCCGGACTCCAAGCGGCCACATCGTTGATCTGGGCACGGACTTTGGCCTGGACCTCAACGCCGCCTCCCCCGAGGTGCACGTGTTCCAGGGCGAGGTCGAACTGCACCGGCCCAAGACTCAGATGCAGACCATCACCAGCGGTATCGCCGCCCACCTGGACCGTTCCGGCATCCACGCCAGGCTGGCGGCCAATGCGGACGCCTTCGGCTTCAGCGATCTGGACGCGGGGGTCAACGCCTCCCAGCGCCTCTCCTTTGAAAAATGGCAGGGCGCCGCAGCCGAGGACGTCCAGTCGGAGGACCTCCGCCTGCGCCTGGATTTCCAGGAGGGCCCCGGCGCCCGGACGCTGCGCAACTCCGCCGCCCACGGGCAGGACACCCTGGCCGCAAGCATCGTCGGCTGCGCCTGGACCGAGGGCCGGTGGCCGGGAAAGCATGCGCTGCAATTCCGGAGTCTGAGCGACCGGGTGCGTCTGCGGGTCCCCGGGGAGTACGCCCAGTTCAGCGCCTCGTGCTGGGTGCAGCTGCACGGGTTGAACATCAAACAGAGCTCACTCTGCATGAGCGAGGGAGTCGATCCGGGGAGCGTCCACTGGCAGGTGCTCCACGACGGTTCGCTCTGCCTTGGCGTCGGGCACGGCGTGAAGCCGAACCAGTCCGCCTGGGAGGATTTCATCAGCCCGGTTGTTTTCACACCGGAACGCTACGGCCAGTGGGTCCATATCGCGGTCGTCTACGATGCGGCCGCCGGAGAGGTCCGGCACTACGTCGACGGAAGCCGCGTCTCACGCCATCCCATCAAAATGGCGAGGACGCTCACGCCAGGCCTGCTCGAACTCGGAAACTGGAATTCCCCGCCAAAACCCGAGTATCGCAAACAGCCGGTGCGCAACTTCATCGGCCGTTTGGACGAGTTCAGCATTTACTCCAAAGCATTGAAGGACTCGGATATAGAGCGCCTTGCAAAATAGAAGGGCAGAGCGAGCCGCCTCCCAACCCACACCCCAACGCAACTCCAGCCCCGAATGAAATCCGCCCCCCTTCTGCTCGTCTTGTTCTTTTGTCTCTTCGCGCCGCGTACCGAGGCGGCACAGTCGCCTCCACTCCGCGCTGGTGTCGCCAAAATTGAAATCACCGACCGGGCGGCCGGACCCGTCAACGATCCTTTGTACGCCAAGGCGCTGGTGCTCATGAACGGAGGGACCACCATCGTGCTCATCACGCTGGACGCCGTGGCCGTTGGAGAAATCGGCCGCATTGGCGACGGATTTTTGACCGAGGTGCGCGCCCAAATGCAGGCCGAACTGGGCATCCCGCCCGCCAGCGTTGTGGTAAACGCGAGCCACTGCCACGGCGTGGTGCGGACCGACACTGCGGCACTTGCCGTCCAAGCGGTCAGGGAGGCGATTCGCGACATGGTCCCGGTCAGGGTAGGCACAGGCACCGGCCGTGAGGACCGCATCAGCGAGAACCGGCGGCTCAAGATGAAGGACGGCAGCGAAGTCGACATGCGCCGCGCATACTCCCTCCCTTGGGACCAAGAGGTCGCCGGAGTCGGGCCCATTGACCCGGAGGTCGGCGTGCTTCGCATCGACCGCGAAAACGGCGTCCCGCTGGCAGTTCTCTACAATTTCGCCTGTCACCCGATTATGAATCCACCGGGCAAGGGAAACTCCGCGGACTTCCCGGGGTTCGCGTCACGGTTGATTGAGGAAACGCTCGGGGGCGGAGCCCTCGCGTTTTTTGTACAGGGCTGCGCAGGCGACATCAACCCTGTGCATTACAAGGAGGTCAGCCGCCCCCCGGATGCGGAGCCGCTTGGAAACCTGCTGGGACTGTGCGTCCGCAACGCCGCGGACAAAATCCAAACTAAGGAAGGTGCGGAACTAAAGATTCGCAGCGAGCGCATCCTGATCCCGAGGGGAGACGACCTGGAGCGACGCATCAACACCATCCAGAAAGAACAGACCCGGCTGCTGGGGTCGCTAAAGCCCACGAACATCAACTTCAAAACCTTTCTCCCACTGCTGCTCCAGCAAAGCCTTTCGCCAGATTACCCCTCGCACTACGCCCAAGGCTACCTCCACGAACGGTCCTTGAACCGGGACACCATCGCGAAGCTGGACGCAGACAACCGCCTTCAAGTGGAGGCCTACCAGAAAAACATCCAGACCATGGAGCGGCTCACCCGGCTCAATACCAACCTCGCACTGCTCAGGAAGCACCTCGCGCAAAACCAGGCTGCCGCAAGCCCCTCCCTCCCGGTGGAAATCGTCGGACTGCGCATCGGGGACTTCAGACTGGTGACCTTCCCCGGCGAACTCACCGTGCAGGTGGGTCTCAACATCAAGCGGGCCGCCAAGCAACCCAACGTCTTCGTGGCCGGCTACACCAACGGGTACATCTACTACGCGCCGACCGCCGCCCAACGCAACAACACTGGCTACGCGCAGGAGGATTGCGACTCCCTGGTCGCCCCGCAGTGGCAGTCACTGTTCGAGCAAAAGGCGGCCGAACTTCTGGGCGGTCTCTAACCCGTCCCCCCACTCTATCCCATCCCCCCATGACCAGCACTCGTTTTTGCCGCCTCCTTTTCTGCCTCGCCCTCTCCCTTTCGACGCTCTACGCAGAGGTGTCTTCCGGGAAGTACGACATGGCGGCCGTGCGTGACACCCAGTCCCTCGATACGCGCGTTATTGAGGAGTGGCATCCCTGGGAAAAGGACGCCAGCGTCCGCCAAAAACTCATCGAAATAACCGTGTGCGAATGGTGGCAAGGCCAGAAGGTGCGCCTGCCGGTGACCCTGCTTGCTCCGGCACAGGGCCCACGATGCGCAAACTTGCTCGTCAGCAATACAGGGCTTGTGCAAAAGGCGGCGTCCCCCAGTGGCGCAATGTTTCGACTACTCAAGGAAAACGGGGTGGGAATCGTCCTCATCGGGATGACCACCGTCGACGCCATGGAGCCTGTCGGCAAACTGGATGTCGGAATGAAGGAGCACTTTCTTCGTACCAAGGACGCGCGTTTCACCCCGGCCTGGATTTGGGGTCTGAGTGATATGCGGGCCCTCACGGCAGCAATGGCAGAGACGGACGTCTTCCGCCCGACCAAAGTGCTGGCCACGGGTGGATCGAAGCGTGGCGTGGGTGCGGCAGCCGCAGGGATTGCCGACGACCGGTTCACTGCGATCATGCCTGTCGTCGCCCCGATCATCGACCCGCCTGGAGGCCCTTATGTGGAGGGACTTGGCGCTGCTGATCTCGCAGCGCAGAACGCGCAGTTTCTCAGCGATCTGGCCGAAGGGAAAATCGCATCTGCTCCCGCTTCCGCCGTCGAACCCTTGGTGGCCCGGGACAAGATCCGGGCGGCAGAACGCATCACCAAGAAGGAGGCGCGCGACGCAGGCTGGTCTAAGGAAGAGATGGAAGCCGCCAGCAGTCTGGCCTGGGAGGTTTGCCGGACGACAAACTATCTCCCCGCTCTCCAGGCGCGTGGCGTCGAGATTTTCTACAACCAAGGGTCCAACGACAACGTCAGTCCGGGCCTTCGAACGCTTGGGAAACAATTTCCAACGCTTCCCGTCTACATCGTCCCGGGCGGGCAGCATGGTGGCGCAAAAACAGCGGGCTTTCTCAAGCAGGTCGGCTCATTGCCCGAGGTGGATGAAAACCTCTTCGCCTTCGCCCAACACCATTTTTTCAACAAGCGCTCCTTCCCCAAGACGCCGCAAATCACCCACCATTGGAGCCCCGCGGACCACCGACTGGAGGTGACCGTCACCTTCCCTCACAAAATGGACTCCGACGCCAACGAACTGTGGTGGGCAACCAACCGCCATGAGGACTACACCTTCGCCATGGAATACGACGCCTGGCAGTCGGCTCCGCTGCGCCGCACCGGCCCCGGCACATTCTCGGGCGAGGCGGTGCTTCCGGCAAAACCCGGTGCAGTGGACTTTCTCAGCGTGCACCGGCACTCGGAGAACGGTTCGACACTCACCTTTTCCAGCCCGCTGCTCCACATGGATGCCCGATAAGCGGAAGACCGACGCAAGACGCCTGCCGCAAAAAATGCGTTCCTCCCCAAAGCTCCATCTCCCCATCTCCTCTGGCAACGGTAAGTCACAGACCGTTTGAACAATACCCTTCTGTAGCCCTCCTGCCACCCGCCATGACACCCAACCTCCCCTCCCTCGCCGCAGGTGCCCTGTTTCTGGCCGCCGCCACCCGCGCGCTGTGTGCGGTCCAGACGGGCAGCGACGGGTCGGACTTTTTTGAGAAGCAGGTCCGCCCCATCCTGGTGGAACGCTGCTACG
>CANJYI010000290.1 GCA_947478975.1 Chthoniobacteraceae bacterium | reverse complement strand
GCGGGGCCCCGGGCTCAGAAAAATGCCATCACCTCGGGTACCCGCAATACCGCAATCAGGCAGGTGACCGTCACCATGCTCGCCAACGTCGAATAAAACACCACGGCCGCCGCAAACTGCGGGTCCGCCTGGAACTCGTGCGCCAGCAGGGCAATGTTCACCGCCGTGGGAAAGGCCGCGCTCAGAATCAGCACCAGCGCCTCCTCTCCGTGGAAACCAAACCCGTGGCACAGCAAGGCCGCAAGCACCGGCCCGGCCAGTAACCGTAGCCCCAGCGCCCACGAAAGCCTCCCCACATTTTGCTGCACCCGAGTCTGCGAAAGCTGCGCACCCAGCGTTACCAGAGCCACGCCCACCAGAGCGTGGTGCAGGTATTCCACCGGCACCCAAAGCCAGCGCCACTCCGCCACCGGCACCTCCCAGTAGCGCACAGCCAGCGCAAACACCACCGCCCAAAGCGAGATCTGCCGGAGCATCGGCAAACACACACGCCACCCTTGACCCGTCGCGGCCGAGGAAAGAAATACCCCAACCGTGAAGGTGCAGATGTTCTGGGTGAGAACGACAAAGACCTGCAACAGGGGGCCCGTCGCCGGAAAGGCCAGCGTCATCAGGGGCACTCCGTAGTTGCCCGAATTGTAAAACATCGTCGCCAACTGCAGGGCTCGCGCCTGCTTTTGCTCGTAGCCGGACAGCCTCGCCACGAGGGCGCTCAGCAAAAACATCCCCAGCTGGATGGTTGCAGTGAAGGCCATCACCCGGATGGCAAACCCCGCCCCCAGCGAGGACAGGACCACCTCCCGGAAAATAAAGGCCGGCACAAGCACAGAGATGTTTAGCTTGATGAGCGTGCTCAGATCCAGCCGGGCGCGCCGGTCCAGAAGCCAGCCGAACGACACCAGAATAAGGATCGGCAGCAGGACCTGACTGAAAACCTTCCAAAGCAACATGGCCCCATCCTGCACCCCGCCATTGGCAAAAAGACAGCCAGATGCGAGAAGCTTGGCGGCTTGCCCTCTGCACAGGCACAGGGCGGATGCGTGCACGCACGCGGAAAAACTCGGTTCGCTGCCGCGGCACCCCCCCTCGTGCGGAAGGAGCGTCTGTGGAGCAGGAACGCCCAGCGTCCTGTCAGACCGAAGCGGCGCGCGCCGCAAGGGCCCGGTGGATCTCCCGCACCAGACCGGGCCCCTGATAGATGAGCCCCGTGTAGATCTGGAGCAGTGCCGCGCCGGCATCCAGGCGCACCAATGCGTCGTCGACGCTGGAGATGCCGCCGACGCCGATGACAGGAAGCTTTGTGCGCGCCACCAAGAAGCGCAGCACTTCGAGAGACCTTTTCTTGAGGGGCACCCCGCTCAAACCACCCTGCTGACGGCGGGCTTCCACCACCGGGGAATGGTCGATGGTGGTGTTGGTGGCGATGATGCCCGACAGCCGGTGCTGCTCCACCAGAGCTAGGATTTCCTCGATCGCCGGCCACTCAAGGTCCGGGGCGATCTTGAGCAGGAGCGGCTGGCGCAGAGTATTTGCGCTTTGGACGGCCGAGAGGAGCCCGTCCAAGGCGGTTTTGTCTTGGAGCTGGCGCAGGCCGGGGGTGTTGGGGGAGGAGACGTTGAGCACAAAATAATCTCCAAAGTCGCTCAGCTTAATCAAGGAGGAGACGTAGTCGCCCGTGGCCTCCTCCAGCGGGGTTACCTTGGATTTGCCGAGGTTCACGCCGACAGGGATGTCGGGCCAAGCGCCCGCCTGCCTGAGGGACTGCAGCCGCGCAGCAACCACGTCCGCCCCGTCGTTGTTGAAGCCCAGCCGGTTGATGACTGCCTCCAGTTCGGGCAGGCGGAAAAGGCGAGTCCGGGGGTTGCCGGGCTGCGCCAAGGCCGTCACCGTGCCGATTTCCGCGAAGCCGAACCCCAGGGCTTCCCACGCCGGCAGGGCGACGGCGTTTTTGTCAAAGCCGGCGGCCAGTCCGACCGGTGCGGGAAAGCGCACGCCAAATACGGAGCGCTCCAAACGCGGATCAAGAGGCGGGGCAAACTGGCGGAGCAGCGGCCCGCTCCACTCGAGGCAGTGCATGGCAAAATGGTGCACGTCCTCCGGGTCGAAGGAAAAAAGGAGCGGGCGTACGCAGCAACGATACAGATTCACCTCCTTAGAAAACGTTGTTCTCCGCGGGTGGTGCAACGCATTTCAGGCGAGGGAGCGCAGGGGAACCCAAAGCCAGGCAGGCCGGTGCGTAATTTCGTACAGCGCCTCATAAATCGACTTTTCCCAAACCAGTGCCCTGAACAGGCCTTTCCAGTCGCCATCGGGCAGGGGCATCCACTCATTCCAGCCTTCCAGAAAAGCCTCCTGCAGGGGGACGGCTGCGTCAGACGCGACGCCCGCCGTGGCGGCGGCATAGTCAAAGGAGCGCCACATTCCGGCCACGTCGCGGAGGGGCAAATCCAGCGCTCGCCTTTGTGCCAGAGGGCGCAGCGGCTCGCCCTCAAAATCAACAACCCACCAGCGCGAGGACAGACCGGGGGCATCGGTTTCGAGGATCTGGCCGAGGTGCAGGTCTCCGTGAATGCGACTGCAGGAGCCGCCGACCCGAAGCGACTCGAGGGAGTGCACCCTTTCGCGCCAACGTGGTTCGCCAGCGATCCACGACGCGCGCGCCTCCTCCCATGCAGCCGGAAGAATCCCGCTTGGCGGGGAGGCCCGCAGTGCTGCGCGCAGCTGCTCTGCGACCGCACTGACCCGGCGGATCCAGCCTTCGTGGTGTTTGACGGAATAGGGCGTGGTGCCGAAGGAAGGTGTGGCGGCGTTCTCCCCAGACGCGAGCGCTGCGTGCAGTGCGCCGATCCGCTGACCAAGGTCCCTCGCCCAGCGACGCAGACTCGTGCCTCCGTGAAGCTCCTCAACCGCCACATCCCAAGCAGCCCGGCCCGGAATCCACCGCTGGATGTAGGCCGCGGTTGCGCAACCCTCGGCCCCCAAGCGATCCAAACGCGCACCAAATTCGGGCACGCCTGCGAAGCCCCGCTCCTGCAAAAACCGGCTGACCTCCGGCTCCGGATGCACTCCGGGCTGGGGGTGTTTGTACCACTTCAGCAACCAATCTCCCGAGGGCCCCTTGCCGCGCCAGAGGCGGTTAGTAGAGCCCGCGGCAAAGGGTTCCCATCGGTTGCCACGCGGCCTGAACCCTCCGCGTTCCACCCGCCAGCGACCTGCGGGGCTCATCCCCGGACGAGCGCGCCAAAATGCTCGAGGGCCTCGACCACACCGGTGCTGCAGCGGCCGCGCGCCTGGTACCCGCCCGCCAACCGGACGACCTCCTTGACGGCTGGCACCGCATTGGAGGGACAGGTCACCCACTTGGCACAGGAGCCGTCCAGCATGGGAAGGTCGTTGTAATGGTCGCCGGCCGCGAAAATCTCGTCCCGAGAAATGCCGGTGAGGCGGGCGAGTTCGCTGAGGGCGGTGCCTTTGCTGTAGGCCTCATGGCAGAAGCGGACCCAGATGGTGTTACGCATGTAGGCGAAGCCGGGAACACGCCGGCGCTCCTCCTCGAGGAACACGCAAATCTTGTCCATTTCCTGCTCCGAACTGGCGGCAAGACCGACCATGCGTTTTCCCTCGTAGATGGGCTCTGCCTGGGCGCCCGCTTCCAAGAAGCCCAGAATGTCCCGCAACAGATCTGACGCAGACTCAAACAGCGAATCGTGCTCGGCGTAACACCGCCGGTTCCAGTCGCCGAAGTCCTGCCAGCGGCCGTCGGAGCCGCGGTGAAACACCTCGCGCTCGGCGGTCACGACGAAATCCGGCTCCACCGGAAAATGAAACTCCCGGAGTCCAGCGTCGACAAAGTGCAGGTCGCGTCCGGTGTTGATCGCCCAGTGCACCCCCCGGGCGCGTAGCTCCTCGAGCATCGAAAAAAGTGCGGGGTCCACCGGCGGCTCAGCGTAGTGATCCACAAGGGTGCCGTCAAAATCGGTGCTGAGGAGCCTTATCATGAAAGGGAGGTTGACTCAGGGGCCGCAATTTTTCACGAACTTAACCATGAAAAGCGCATACGAACTGGCCATGGAACGGCTTGAAAGCAAATCCCCCACTGCAACCCTCACGCCCAAGCAAAAGGAGCGCATCGCGGAAGTGGAGTCCGTGGCGCAATCCAAGATTGCGGAAAAGGAGTTGTTTCTGAAGGAACAGATCGCCAAGGCACTTTTTTCCGGGGACAGCGCGTCGGCGCACCAGTTGGAACAGCAGTTGGCGATGGAAACCCGGCGGATCCAGAGTGACGCCGAGGCGAAGCGCACGGCCATCCGGGAGGAAAAGT
>CANJYI010000289.1 GCA_947478975.1 Chthoniobacteraceae bacterium | reverse complement strand
TTGAACCAGCCCCGGACAGCGCCGTCCTTGAAGGGCGAGAGGGTGGTCAATTCAACAGTGCCATCGGGTCCCAGCTGGGCTTCTCCTTGCAGCAACTCGAGGGCGTCCAGCGCGTCACCCTCCAGTTCCCGGTCCCTCCCGTAGGCGGGTGCATCCGGGGGCGCTGCCTTCCAACGGGCGGTCCACTTCACCTTTGCGCCGCCGTTGGGCGCCCCATGAAACAGGGTGGATTTCACCGAAACCGCGGATGCTTCTCCGGGCACCTTGAGCTGCTCCAAATCCACCGTGAAACTCGGCGGCCGGAACTCTTCGACGGCGATTATTTTTCGCGCGTACGGCGTCACTTCCTTGTCCGGAGCCAAGAGGGTGAGGCTGTAGGAGCCCAGGGGGGCGCCCGGGGGGACCTTCCATTCGCCTTCAAATCCGCCGAACGCATCCGTGGTGACCCCGGTGGTCTGCGCAACGGTGTCGTCGTCTCCGATCCGCCGGATCTGCACCGTGAGTTTCCGGGGCGCGGGCACCACCAGGTTGCTGCCGAGGTCGGCGGTGTCGCGCACGAACCCCTTGAACTTGACCGTATGTTCGGGCCTGTAAAGCGGCCTGTCGGTGACCAGTTCCGCCCGCGTTTGAGGGATCGGCGGCAAGTAGGAAAACCCTTGATCCAGATAACTGAACCGCGAGGCGGGGTACGGCACGAGAGCACCCTCCCGGACGAACAGAAAAAACTCAGCCTGCTCCACTTCTGCCTTCGTGAAACGGACCACCCCGTTTTCATCCGTCCGTCCCTCCGCAATCCGGACGTTTTCGTGTGTCGCCGAAACCACCCTGACGCTTTGAAGCGGAGAAGCGTCCTCGTAGCGCACGGCGCGCAAAACCACGCCGGCCTCGGTGACCTTTCTAAGCACGGAAAATTCCGTAAACCAGATCAGGGCCCTGTTTCCGATGACCCGGCCCTTCGGGTCTCTTCCCTGGATTTCCAGCAGGCAGGGTCCCTCGGGGGCCCGGCCGGACGGGGTCCACGAAGCCAGTCGCTGCACCTCGGCATCCTCGGGAGCATCCTCAAAAGCGCCTTCGGCAAGGACCTCCAGCCGGCTGGATTCCACCAACAATTCCGTGGGCAGAAACAGCGACTCCTCGGTGATCGGATCCACCAGAGGATCGCCCGTGACCAAGTCGTTGTCGCTCCGTTGGAATTCAAGCAAGCGTCTCTGGATCGCCTTGGTTTTTTCCGGCGGAATTTTCGCCAACCGCCAGCGCACGTTTACTGCGTTGACCTGGACGAACGGAAACTGCACGCCGAGAGAGGCGCGCCTCTGCTAGACGCTCTCTCCCTCGGGGAAGACAATGGCGCCGCGCTTGGCCTGGAAAGTGGCGCCCCAGCGACTGGGTTCCGGCAGGTGCGATCCCCCCAAGCCGGTGACGTTGACCGGAATTTCGACGGCGTAACGGGTCCCGTTCTTAAAGGGACCGGAAACCAGAAGCGCCGACTCCGCCACCGAAAACGTCAGGCCCTCCACCGCCGGCGTGAACCGCACCTTGGCACCCTCAGCTGGGGGGACGTACCGGTCGAACTCAATCCTGACGGTTGGTTGCGTGAGCGGCAGGTTCGAGGTGGAAACCTTTTCCACCCTGAGCGGCGCGGGTTCCTCGGCGCGAATGGCCGGGGGTCTTGCCACGGCAACATCCAAGGGGATCACGCTAAAGACGGGCTGACGGTATCCCGAGCCGGGTTCCTCGATCCCTTCCACGATCAAATCAAAGGTGCGTTTGGGAGGAAGGGGATCCCGGGTCATCACCTCCAGGTTCTTGGTGGTCAGTTCTTCTCCCGGGACATGGACTTTGACCGGGTAACGCCGCCTGTTGTCCCTGTCCTGAAAATAAACCAGTTCGGCGACCTGCGAGGCACTCACGGCATAGGAAAAACTCAGGTGCAGACGCAGCAGATTGATCGGTTCCTGTCCCGGGGCTCCCTCCGCAAAGCTGTGGCGCGAGGAAAGTCTGAAGCGGGGGGAAGTCAGCGCGAGGAGCGTGTCGGCAGCCGGCACCTTTTGGGAATCCAGGTCCAACAGCTCGGGCTTTAAGCGCAACAGATAATTTGTGTCCGGCCTGATGCCCTTTTCCACCGTGAAGGTGCCCTCCGTCTGGCTCTCCCACACCCAGCTTCCGCCCACGGCCGGCGTCCATTCCACAGGGGAGCCCGCCTGCTCCGCACCGATGGCCACCTCCGCCACCATGGGCGAGGGGAAGCTGAGCTTGATCTGCTTGCCCGGTGTCATTTCGGAGGAAACCGCGGCGGCCACCTCCACGCCGCGCTTTGGCTCCGCCGCGCGTCCGGGCTGGCCCTGCAACAAAAGTGCAAAAACGAATGCAAGGACGCCAGACAGCAAGGGGGTGGGGAATGCTTGTTTTTTCACGGAAGAATCCTTCGTTCGGCGACCGCCTTGATCAGGAGCTGTGCGGGCTCGCCGGCGCCCTTTGTTTCGGCTTTGGCAGCAGATTCGAGAGCTTCGTCCAACTGGCCCTGGGCCAGTTGATAGTTCCCGAGGCTGATCCACAGGTCCGCCCGGTCGGGCTCGAGTTCCACAAGGCGCTGGAGCGCTTTTCCAAAACGCACGTCCGTTGTGCGGCCCGCTGACTCGTACATCTTCATCTCGCTCTCCAGAAGCCCCATGGACGCCCCCCTCCCTGCCCCCCCAACCGCCTCGTCGTTTCCGGGGCTTTTGCGTGAAAAGGCGCGGGCAACTTCCCTCTGCCCAAGGTCGAGGAGCCTCTGAAATTTTTGCGGCAGGGAAAGGCCGTCCAGATCCCGGAGGGCCTCGTCCCTTTTGAGTAGCGTCTCTGCGTTTCCCTCCACGGCTGGGGAAGCAAGCGTACGGCCTGTCTGGTTGGCGCAGGCTCCCAGCCAAAGCGAGGCAACCACGGAGCTTGGATTTGTCTTGGAGGCCTCCGCGGCATCCTCATAGGCGGCCAAGTAAAACCCCAGATTCACAAAGAACTTGGTGCGTTCCAGAAGCGCAACAGCCTTGGCTTCCGGCCCGCGCGCCTTCCGAACCTGGTCTTCCAGGCTTTTTAAGTTTGGATACCACGAGTCGAAGCCTTCAAAAATCGGATACAGGCGCTTGGTGGAATCCGAGGTGGCCTCGATGGCGTTGGCCTTCAAGACATCAGCACGGGCGTCTTTCCACTCCCTTTTGAGGATGTAAAGATTCGCCCGGCGGCAGTAATTGGGGGCTGTCTCCCCCAGTTTGAGGAGTCGCGTGGCCACATCCAGGCCCTCGGAAACACTCCCCATCGCTTCATGCGCTACGAGGAGCTTATCCAGCAGGGAGCCGTTTTTTGCATCCCCGGAAAGACTCTTGTTCCAGGATTGAACCGCCTCCCGTTGCCGCCCCTCGGCCCAGTCCACGTCCCCCTGCAAACGCTCCAACTTTGGAGACGTCGCCCTGAACTTCAGCAGACCCTGCCGCCAGAGTTCCAGCGCTTCACCCGCTCGCTGTGGGTCCCCCCATTTGATACAGCCCTCGACCACGGCGTTCCATACGTCGCTGAATTGACTGGAGGAAAGCATCTTGGCTGCCGCTTCGGCAGCTTCCGTCGCCTCCCTGAGTCTGGGGGTCTTGAAGAACAGGTCCGTCCAGATCTGGAGGTTCTTCGGTTCGGTCTGCAGAAATCTCAACCGTGCGTTGATGGCCGCAAGGTGGTTGCCCTGTGCGTCCTCGAGGGCCGCCTCCAGCTGGTCGATCTTCGCGATTCTCAGGTCCTTCTTCGCCATGTTGCGCCGCCAGATTTGGAGCGCTTCCCGGGCCCTCACATAGTCTTCAAGTGCGGTGCGGGAACGCACGAGCGATTCCCAGGCGTCGCTGTCAAAGGCGTCCACCAGGAGCCGCCGGTCGCTCAGCTCCGCAACGAAGGCGGGGTCCGGGGCTGGCTCTTCAGCGGCGAGGCAACAAGCCTGTGACAGAAGGAGCAGGATGCAGGCAGGGTGGAGGGGGGGCACACGCACGGGCGTTATTGGATATCCCTAACCCTAAGGAGTGCAAAGCAATTCCACAGGAAGCAGGATGGCGTTGCGCGCAAGCAGTGCTCACCGAAGCGCACCGGCGCCGCAGCTTTGCGGGCACCGCGTTCACAACGCGGACACGTGCTGGGGTCGGGGTCGAGGGCCGCGTTCACGGAACGCGCTCTGGGACGCCCAAGACCGGGCCAGTCCGAACGCCCGCCTTCCTCATTCCTGTTTTCCGCCGCAGAGACACTCTAATCCAATGCCGTGCGACGGGGCGGACACTGGAGCGCGGCAATGCTCTCCATCACAGTCTCGCTCACCCGCTTGTAGGCTGCCT
>CANJYI010000288.1 GCA_947478975.1 Chthoniobacteraceae bacterium | reverse complement strand
TTCATCGAGGAAATGGGGCAGGACTACATCCGCACGGCCCGGGCCAAGGGGGTTTCCTCCGCCCTGGTGCTGCTGCGCCATGTGTTCAAAAACGGGTTGATCAACCTTATTACCCTCGTGGTGGCCTCGCTTCCTTTCCTGATCATGGGCTCGGTGGTGCTCGAAAACTTCTTCGGCATTCCGGGCCTGGGCAACAAGCTCTTCAGCGCGATTCAGGCGCCGGACTTCGCCGTGGTGCAGGCTTCCGTCTTTCTCGGGTCGTTGCTGTATCTGGGCGGCCTCTTGCTGACCGACATCTGCTACGCCTGGGCCGATCCCAGAATCCGGCTGCAATGATTTCCCCCGTCCGACCACCCTTTCCTTTGCGCTTCCATGGCTGCCTTTGATCTCGTCTGGGTCCAGAACCTCTCCGTCTTCACGGGCTACGCCTTGTTGGGCGGGGCCCTGTGGCGCGTCGCCGGCACGGAGCGTTGGAAGGCCGCCTGGCAACGGCTACGCGGCGACCGGACGGGAATGGCGGCGCTCGCCTTGATCTGCGTTTTTCTGCTGGTCGGGACGCTGGAGAGTTTCTCCGTGCCCCAACCCACCGGTTCGAGGACCCTTTTGCAGCTGGCGACTGCGGGGATCCCCCAGGAGAAGGGCTATTCCTCGCCCCTTGCGACCACGACCCTTTCGGTGGCCAACCCGACGCCGCTGGCGGGGCGCCACCTGCTCGGCACAGATGCGCTCGGCCGCGACACGCTGGTGCAGACCCTCCGCGCCACGCGTTCCGCCCTGTGGATCGGCGGCCTCACAAGCATCATCTACATTCCGCTGGGGGTGTTGTTGGGGATTCTCGCCGCCTTTTACCGGGGGTGGGTGGATGATTTGGTGCAGTATTTTTACAGCACCGTGGCCGCCGTGCCCGAGATTCTGATGCTGGTTTCCATTCTGATGGTGCTTGGAAAAGGCCTTGGCACGATGGCAATCGCACTCGGAATTACCGGCTGGGTCGGGATGGCGCGGCTCATCCGCGGTGAGACCCTCCGGCAGGTGGAACGTCCGTACGTGGCCGCTGCCCGGGCGATGGGGCAGTCGGACTGGAAAATCCTCATGCGGCACCTGCTGCCAAATGTAATGCACCTGGTGTTGATCAAGGCGGTGCTGGGCTTCTCGGGGCTGGTGCTGGCCGAGGCGGTGCTCAGCTATCTCGGGGTGGGTTCTCCCGTGGGTACGGCCAGCTGGGGCGCGATGATCGACGCCTCCCGCTCGGAGCTTTCGAGGGAGCCGTTTGTCTGGTGGAATATCAGCACCTCTGCCGGCGCCCTGTTTCTTTTGGTTCTCGCCCTGAATTTGTTCGGGGACTCTTTGCGCCGCGCCTTCGACCCGAAACACGGTTGAGCCGTCCCCTCCCTTCCTCCACCTCCTTTTTTTCGCTCCAATCCCCAAGACCCCACCCCATGCTCGAACTGCGCAACCTCTCGATTGATTTTGGCAAAGGTGTCTCGCGTGTGCAGGCGGTCAAGGGCATCAGCCTTTCCATAGCCAAGGGCGAAACCGTCGCGCTCGTGGGCGAAAGCGGCAGCGGCAAGAGCGTCACCGGAATGGCGCTCACGCGGCTGCTGCCTGAGCCGCCGGCGGTGTATGCGGGCGGCGAAATTCTGTTTGAAGGCAGGAACGTGCTGGGGATGAATGCGCGCGAACTGCGGGCGCTGCGGGGCGGCAAGATCGCCTATGTATTTCAGGAACCCTCCACCTCGCTCAACCCGGTGTTCACGGTGCGCAGCCAGATAGCGGAAGCGCTGCATCTGCACCGGCCCGAGGTGACCGATGTGGATGCCGAAGTGGTCCACTGCCTCGACATGGTCGGGATCGTTTCCCCCCGCCAGCGTATGGACGACTATCCCCACCAGCTGTCCGGCGGAATGCAGCAGCGCGTCATGATCGCCATGGCACTGGCCTGCCGCCCCCAGTTACTCGTCGCCGACGAGCCGACGACCGCTTTGGATGTGACGGTGCAGGCTCAGATTTTGGACCAGATGCGCCAGATCAAGCAGCAGACTGGGATGGCGATGCTGCTCATCACGCACAACTTCGGCATCATCGGCGGGATAGCCGACCGTGTGGCGGTGATGTTCCGCGGCAAGATTGTCGAGGAAGGCGCCACGGCGTCGGTGCTTGGCAACCCGCAGCACGCCTACACGAAGGCCCTCATCGGGTGCATTCCTCAACTAGGGCAGCACCGCCGCCGCCTGACGACGATCGACCACGACGCCTTGAGCGCTCTTTGCTGATCCACGCCGCTGCGGTGTTACTTCCGCTGTTGCTCCATCACGCAGTCGGCGTCCATCGGCACGGCGTCGGCGCTTCGATCCACGGGATGGGTGAAGAGGTAGCGAAGGACCTCGTCGTAGCCCCACTGACCGATCGCGTCCCTGCCTCCGGGCACGACGACGGTGTGCGCCCGTCCGCTGTTGTTCTTTACGTCGATGTTGGTGATGAGGCGGCGCGTGTTGCCATAGGGCGGCTGGGCGTTGTCGACGTTCACGACGGGGCCGTGGTTGTGCATTTTAAGCAGCTGCCAGGAACGGCAGTAGTGGTTGGCGGTCCAGCCGCCATCAAGCACATGGGTGAACCCGAAGAAGCGGTTTGAAGGCGTGGCGGATGTTCCGCCCTGCCAGGTTTCGGTGTTGTCGCGCGGGCCGGAGAACATTACCACGCGGTCTACCTTCTGGTGCATGGCAAAGCGGGCCGCCGTGGTGCTGCCGTGAGAGATGCCGCTCAGGATCACTTTCTCCCAGCGCAGGCTGCTGGCGTCCTCGTTGAGGAACTGCCCCCATTTGCCTTCGGGATTCTCCTTTGCGAGCCACTTCACCAACTGGAGGGCGCGTTCCATCATTCCGTCGGGCTTTGGGATGTTCACGAGCGGGCTGAAGTCCTCTCCCGTGGCGGCTTCGAGGCGGACATTCCCCAGCATAGTGCCATCACCACCCTCGTATTGCTCCTTGGTGATGCCGGCGAACCAGCCGTTGGAGTAATGGGGCTGGATGCCGTGGTAGCCGTAGCTGGAGATGCGCTCAAACAGCCCCTGGTTGTGTCCCATGAGCCAGATGACGAGCTTCCCCTGCGAGGACACGCGGGTGTCCACCACTGCGTGCTGGAGGTCGGCGGGCTTGCCCTTGTCATCCGTGAAGCTGAATTTGATTTCGGGGTGCTCCTTTGCGCGCGGGTCGATCTCGCTTGCTCGTTTGCTGAGGTCAAATCGCTGGGACTCGGCGGCGTGAAGCTGGCTGCCCAGCAGGAGGAGGGTAAGGAGGATGCGTTGCATTGTGGGGGCGGTACGGGAGGGAGTGAGTGCTTAGATTCAGAAGAGCCTGCCAATTTTAGTCAGTGGTTTGAGAAAATCCGAGGACGTGTTCAGCGTTAATCCAATCCAAGTCCGGCAAGGGATGCACCCACGCGTACCAAAATGAAACCCATAAAATTTCGATGCAGCGGTTTGTCCGCAGGTGCCGGGCGCTGTTATGGTGGTTTAGCCCTACCCAGCCGCACTGCTTCCCGCACGTTACGCCAACGAGAAGTTCTGCTCCCACTGCTCACGCTGTTAGTGCAAACCGAAATCGGCCCTGTTCCGTCGAGCGCATTTTTTTGAGCCGCCAGCGGACGGCAATGCCGTGGGAAACGGGACCCCCACGCGGATGCTTCCCAACGGGGCACACCAGTGGCAGCCCACGGCAACATCGTGGGAAACCCGCGCCCCGTAAGGAATCAGCCCCGCAGGGGCGCTCCAGACCGCCCGTGCGGGATTTGGATCCAACTCGTGAAGCGGCTCATGGCGTCGGCGCGGGGGCAATTTAGCAGGAGTCCCAAAGCGGACTCCTGCCAATGACCCGGTGCCCTACTTGGCTGCAGGTGTGCTTGGAGCCGGCTTCACCAGCAGGGAAACGCGCATGGCCGGCTTGGGTCCGGCGGGCTTTCCTTCAAGCTGGGGGACCAACCAGTCGAGGCCGTCCAGGTTGTCGCGCAGTCGCATTTCCACATCGTGGTTGGTGTGCCCGATGATCCCGATCACCCCCTTGTACCCGGAGTCGGCGATGATCTTGAGCAGGCCGAGGTCCTGTTCGCCTTCGCTGAGAGGGAGGATTTTCATTCCGCGCTTGTCGCCGTCCGGGGCCATTCCGTCCAGGTTCAGGCAAATAAGGTACGGCTTCATCGCGGCGAGCGCTTCGGTAAAGCGGCCCACGTGGCTGTGGCCGTGGTGCTGGTTGTAGACGATTCCGACGTGCTTTGCGTCGTGGTTTTTGCGGAGGTACTCGCAGACAGCGACCAGGTTCTCCGGTTCGCCGCCCCAGCCGCCGTGGTTGTAAAT
>CANJYI010000287.1 GCA_947478975.1 Chthoniobacteraceae bacterium | reverse complement strand
TGGCAAAAGGGCCGGCTTGCGCGAGGGCAGGATGGGGCGACTGGGTCATGGCAGAATCCTCCGCAAATAGCGCCCCGTGTGCGAGACTTCGCAGCGCGCCACCGTCTCCGGAGTTCCTTCGACCACGATTTGTCCACCCTGGGCGCCGCCCTCCGGGCCGAGGTCCAGCACCCAGTCCGCACACTTGATCACCTCTAGATTGTGCTCGATGACGACCAGCGTGTTGCCTGCGTCTCGCAGCTTGAGCAGCACCTCCAACAGTTTGTGGATGTCCGCGAAATGCAGCCCCGTGGTGGGTTCGTCCAGAATGTACACGGAGCGGCCGGTCGCCTTTCTGGCGAGTTCCGCCGCGAGCTTGACCCGCTGCGCCTCGCCCCCAGAAAGGGTGGCCGAAGACTGGCCGAGACGCACGTACCCCAGACCCACGTCCTCCAGGGCAACGAGCTTCTCGCAGACCTGTGGCACGTTTCGAAAGAAACGGCACCCCTCGTCCACCGTCATGTCTAAAATATCAGCGATGTTTCGTCCCTTGTAGGTGACCTCGAGGGTCTCCCTGTTGTAACGGCGGCCGTGGCAGACTTCGCACTCGACGAACACATCTGCAAGAAAGTGCATCTCGATGCGCTTGACCCCGTCCCCCTCGCAGGCTTCGCAACGCCCCCCCTTGGTGTTGAAGGAAAACCTCCCCACACCGTATCCCCGCACCCGGGATCCCGGCAGGCTGGTGAACAGCTCGCGGATCGCCGCAAACGCGCCCACATAGATGACCGGATTGGAACGGGGGGAACGGCCGATGGGCGCCTGGTCGATGACCACGATCTTGTCGACCTGGTCCACTCCGATGCAGGCGCGGTGGGCACCCGCACGTTCCTTGGAGCGGTGCAGCTTTCTCGCGAGTACCCTGCGCAAAACATCATCGACCAACGTCGACTTGCCCGACCCAGAAACCCCGGTGACGCACGTGAAACACCCCAGCGGAAAATGCGCATCGACCGTCCGCAAATTGTTCTCCGTCACCCCGAGCAGGCTGATCCAACCCGGTGGAATGTGGCTGGGATCAATCTGGCTTCTGGGCGACTGGGGGCGCACCCGGTGCTTGGGCACGGGAATGCGCATCTTCCCCGCCAAATACTGCCCGGTCAGAGAAGCCGGGGCGGCCTCGATCTCCGCCGGGGTGCCCGCAGCGATGATGTTTCCGCCGCGCACTCCCGCGCCCGGGCCAAGGTCCACCACGTAGTCCGCAGCGCGGATGGTGTCCTCGTCGTGCTCGACCACGACGACGGAGTTGCCAAGGTCCCTGAGCTTGCGCAGGGTGGCGATGAGCTGCTCGTTGTCACGCTGGTGCAGCCCGATGGACGGCTCGTCGAGCACGTAAAGGCAGCCCGCCAAACCGGAACCAATCTGTGTGGCAAGCCGGATGCGCTGGGCCTCGCCGCCGGAAAGCGTGCCGCTTTGGCGGTCCAGATTGAGGTAGCCGAGGCCCACTTCGTTGAGAAAGCGCAGCCGGTTGCCCAGTTCCCTGCGCACCTCCGCTGTAATGAATTCGTGCGAGGCATCCAGCTCCAACCGTTCCACAAAAGAGAAGGCCTCGGCCACGTTCAGCCGGCAAAAGTCCGCAATGCCCAACTGCTCCAGTCCGGATTCCGAGCGAGCAGACACCCGCACCGCGAGCATTTCCGGACGGAGCCGCCGCCCCGCACACGCCGGGCAGCTCCGCGGCCCCATGAACTGCTGCACCCGCTGGCGCGCGGCATCAGATTCCGCAACTTCATGGAGGGACCGGAGCTGGGCCACAACGCCCTCAAAGGGCCGCTTTGCGGTGCCACCTTTCTCCAATGAGGGAAGAAGCAACGCCCGCTCCCCGGTGCCAAAGAGCACGGCTTCCTGGAAACTTTCGGGCAGGTGATGCCAGGCCACCTCCAGGGAGACTTTGAAATGGGCTGCCAGTTTTTCCTGCAAAGCCTGGTAGAAAGTCGCCAGCGCTTTGGGCGCCTTGGCCCAGGGAACCACTGCCCCCCCCGCCAGCGTTTTGTCCGGATCCGGCACCACAAGGTCGGGGTCGATTTCCAAACGCGTGCCAAGCCCCTCACAGACGACACAGGCGCCGAGATAACTGTTGAAGGAAAAATGCTTCGGCGTGAGCTCGGGCATCTCAAAACCCGTGGTGGGATTGGCGTAGGCGGTGGTGAAAGACAGCAGCACGCCGGCGTCCGAGGCACCCTCTTGCCGGAGCACCAACAGCCGGTTGCGCCCGAGCTTGAGCGCCATTTCCACCGACTCCGCCAACCGCTGGCGCACCCCCTCCTTGAGGATGATCCGGTCGACGACCGCCTCGATCGAACGGGCCCCGCCGGGCGCGGCCTTCGGTAGGGGCTGCTGCGAGCTGATGTCAAAAATCTGGCCGTCGATCCGGGCCCGGACATATCCCTCGCGCCGCAAGCGCTCCAGCACGTCCCGGAACTGCCCCTCCTCCTCAGCCACAAGCGGCGCCAGAAGCGTCAGGCGGCTTTCCTCCGGCAGCTCCAAAATCCTGTCCACGATCTGCTGGGGCGAGAGCCGGCGGACGGGCTCGCCTGTGACGGGGTCGTGGGGCTGTCCGGCGGAGGAATAGAGCAGGCGGAGGTAGTCGTAAATCTCGGTCTGGGTGGCTATGGTGGAGCGCGGATTACCGGTGGAGGAACGCTGCTCGATGGCGATGGCGGGAGACAGCCCTTCGATGAAATCCACGTCCGGCTTCTGCAACTGGTCGAGGAACTGGCGCGCATAGGCCGAAAGGCTTTCCACATAGCGCCGCTGCCCCTCGGCGTAGAGGGTATCAAACGCCAGCGAGCTTTTCCCAGAGCCGCTCAAGCCGGTAAAAACAACAAGCGCATCCCGCGGAATCTCGAGGGAAACGTTTTTAAGGTTGTGCTGGCGGGCACCGAGGATCCGGATGCTTTCTCTAGCCATGCGTCAATGTGGTGTGGATGGACAAGCTCTTTACCTGACCACCATTCAGGTCCATTCTCCAGCCTGAATTCCCTATGAGCAATCCCCTGCACACACCCTCTGCCCTGGAAGCAATGCAAGCTCTGTGCGACCGCTTTCGGGACACCAAGCACGACCTCAACAACGTCTTCGCCGTGCTGCTGGCTCTCTCGGAACTGGGCCAGCGCAATCCGGCCAATTACGAGCGCCTGGGCAAGGCGGTTTTGGAGCGCTGCCCGCAGGTGGTCCACGACATGCAGGTGTTCCAGGACGAGTTGTTCGCCCTTTTGGAAACGGTCAAGGCGGCGGGAGAAACTAGGGCCCAGTAGAAGAGCGCACACCGCCCCGAAAGCGGGGTCCCTTTGCACTCATGCGCATCGACATTATCTCCCTGTTTCCCCAGATCGCCTCGGGCGCCCTCGGGGAAAGCATGATCGGGCGGGCCCAGGAACGCGGCCTGGTCCAGATCCACTCGCACAACCTCAGGGACTGGGCCCAAGACAAACACCGCACCACGGACGACACTCCCTACGGCGGAGGCCAGGGAATGGTGCTCAAATGCGAGCCGGTCTTCGCCGCGGTGGAGGCGTTGCGCACACCCGAGGCACGGGTGATCTACCTTTCGCCCGGGGGCACTCCCCTAAGGCACGCGCTTGCGGCGCGCATCGCGGCGGAGCACACGCACCTCATCCTGCTTTGCGGCCACTACGAAGGCCTCGACCAGAGGGCCATTGATTTACTGGTGCACGAAGAAATCTCCATCGGTGACTACGTGCTCACCAACGGGGCAATCGCCGCAGCCGTCCTCACCGATGCGGTGGTGCGGCTGCTGCCGGGGGTGCTCGGGGACGCTGCTTCCTCCGCGGAAGACTCTTTCGCCACCGGCTTGCTTGAGTGGCCGCAGTACACGCGGCCCGTGGAGTTTCAGGGACAACGCATCCCGGAGATCCTGCTCTCCGGCAACCACGCGGCCATCCTCAAGTGGCGCCAGGAGCAGGCGCTCCAAAAAACCCGCCTCCGCCGGCCGGACCTCTTGGGCGAAGGCGCGTCTTAGGGGTTACTCACCGTGGCAAACTTCTCGCCAACTCCTCGAGGAACGGGGAGTGATCCGCAGATGAAAAAGATGGCCACAGATAAAAAGTGTCCGCAGGAATTCCCTCCAGTTTCCTCTCATCTGTTAAATCTGCTACATCCGCGGATGCGGCTCCAAATAATAGACTTGCGGCAATTTTCCTGACAAACCCTAGATCTTCTTATCTTACGATCCGGGCTGCGCCACCGGCTGGACGGTGACTCCGCCCTTCGCCCCGCCGACCACAAAGGACGAGCCGTCTGCGGAAAAGGCGCAATGCAACGGCAGTTCCCCAGTGGGCAGCGCCTTGAGCT
>CANJYI010000286.1 GCA_947478975.1 Chthoniobacteraceae bacterium | reverse complement strand
TTTTAGAAAGAAATGATTCAGGGTTTCTTTCGGGAGTGGGGAAATGCAGAAGAGAAGGTGAATTTCCGGGCGAAAAGAGCACTGCATTTTTTAAGGGGACTGCGGCAAAAAAAGAGGGGAGTCCGAATGGAGATTCGCTCTTTAAGAAACGAAAATAGGGAGCCGAATTGGAGCGCGATTTAATCAACAAAGAGCCGTCTTTGCGTTGGTCTACGGCTTGATTCCCACGCTCCGACCAGCGGGGGCAGGAAAATTTTCAGTGAAAAAGACAGGCCAGCCTTGGGGTGAACCGCCGGGGGCTTTGGTGGCGAGATTGGGACCTCAGCGGTTCGAGACACTGTTGCTTGGTGAGGTGCGCGGCCACGCTCCAAAAAGAACCTCGTACGCGGCGCGCCCGGTGGCGAATGCCGAATCCAGTTGCGAGGTGTCCTGCTTGACGGCCTGCAGGGTGGAGAGTGTTTTCAGCAGGAGTGCCTCGGCTTCCCTCAGGCTGTCTGTCGGGGATTGTCCCCTGTCAAATTGAAGCAGCTTTTCTGTCGTCTGCGACTGGACGCGCTTTTGGCTGCGTAGGATCGCCTCCAGCTCTGGGATCAGCTCTGGAGGGAGGCCACCGGACCCGGGGGTTGCGTGTAGTTTTCTGCGCAGGTTCCACATGGCGGCAAGAGCGCTTTTTTGAATCTCAAGCATCCCCTGAAAGGCCGCAGCGGAGGCTGGTCGGGAAGCGCTCCCTTCCGGAGCGCTCGTTGTTTCGGGTGGTGCGGTGGTGCCAAAGAAAAGTTCGCCCTCCACGCGCTTGGGCCCTCCCTCGAGTTCCGTCGGTTCGTACCAGAAAAACCAAGTCAGGGTTGCCGCCGGCGTACTGGAGGGGTCCTCCGGTTCCGCCACATGGCGCGCCTGCAAGGTCCGGGCCTCGGCCTTGTTTGTCCCGAGGAGCACTTCCCGGGCGGCCCCGCCGCCAGGGTGGATGGTGAGCCCCCAGCGTTCCACCGATTCCGCGCGCGTGAGTTCCGCTTCAAAGACAAGGTCCTCGTTTTGGGGAAACTGGGCGTCGGTTTCAGGGAGGAGGAGTTTGAATCGTGGGGTCTCCGGCGCCGTGATGAAAACGGCTGTGCTCCGGCGGGTGTTGCCTTGGCCGAGGGCGTTTCTAAGCTCCACAGAAAAACTGTGCGGGGAGAGGACTTCCCAGGTTGTCCGAAAGTGGCGGGGCTCGGGCTCCAGTAGCGCGAGTTGCTGGCTTTTTGCATTTTCGGTCCGCTCCAGAAAAGCGGTGGCGACGGCCTGTTGGGTGCGAAACTCCAAAACGATCCTGCTCCCGGCGGGTGCGTGAATGGAGGGCGGCCATTGGGTGTGGGTCTGCGCCTCTTGGCGGGAGGAGAGGGGGGGGATGACGCGCAGGGAGAGGTCCTTGAGCAACGGGGGATAAAGGGCAGTGACGGTGGTCCATTTGCTCGCAGCGCCGCCTGCGGAGATTTGAAACAGGATCGACTCGGTCAGCGAGGGAAGGGGGTGTACAATCCGTCTGCCAAAAAGGGGAAGGGAAAGTTCGCGCACGGCTCCGGTGGAGTCTTTGAGCCGCAGGAGCGCTTCGCCCGGGAGTTTTCCTGAGACGGTGGCGTTGATTTCGAGGTCCGTTCCCGGGGCGACCCATTTGGGAAGCCGCTCCACGAGGATGCGGGTCAGAGGAACGCGCGCAAAAGGGTTGAGGAAGCGGTGAAGCAGGGGCTGGAGTGGGCCCTCAAAACGGAGGGCGAGCGCGGCGGCAACAGCGGCCGTGGCGAGGAAAATCCAGGCGGCTTGGTGAAACTGTCTGCGTGGGAAAAGGGCCTCGGCGTGGAGTCGGTTCCGGAGCATCAGCGTCTCGTCAAGCGGTGCGCCCGCGTGTACGGAAGGGGACGGCGCGCGGGAAAAGCCGGGCTGGAGGGGCGTCCCGGCAGCCGAAAAAGGTGCGCTGTTTTGATCGAGGGCATTCAGGAGAGGGGGGAGGAGAAGGTCGATTTCCTTTGCCTCCTGCGCGCGCACCCGCTGGCGGTGCGCCCTTCGGGAAAGGGCCCAGGTCAGGAGCAGGGTCAGCCCGGTCACGGCGCAGGGGGGCGCCAGCCGGCCGGGAAGCGCCGACCACTCGAACGTCCAGTCGAGAAAAACCGCCGCCGTCACCCCCGCGCCCGAGAAGGCGGCGATCTTGAGCACGATCCCGCCCCGCTCCAGAGCGCTGCGCCGGCGGCGCAACGACTGGATTTCGGCTAAAAGCAGCGGGGGAATCCCAGGTGGGGGGGTGGGGCTCATGTGTGCTCAGCAAAACGCAAGATCCGCGCCGACTCAGGTCGGAAAGCTTAGGCTGAGCCGGGCGTCGCTGGCAACGGGCAAGCCCAATGGCGGACGTGTCTGAGCGAGCGGGGACTTGAATACGTCCTAAAAACGAGGCCTTTCGTATTGACTGTGCGCTACTTTGCAATGGGATAGCTAGCGAGTCCCAGTCCCCCCCTTTTATGAGTTACCGATCGGAAAAGATCGACCCCCCCGCCTTCGGGCGTCCCCAGCCGCTTTCCCGGCGCGAATGGCTTCGCGTCGGAGGCTTGGGAACCCTTGGTCTATCTCTGTCAGGCCTGTTGGGGGCTCAGGCGCAGGCGGCGCCGGTATCTGTGGCCGGCAGCTTTGGCAGGGCGAAGTCGTGCATTCTGATTTTCATGAGCGGCGGGCCGCCGCAGCACGAGACGTTCGACCCGAAGCCGGGGGCTCCTTTGGAAATCAGGGGGAGTCTGGGCTCGATCCCGACTTCCGTATCTGGGCTGCATTTTTCCGAAACGCTTCCCTACACTGCGAAGCTTGCACACCGGATGGCAGTCATCCGGTCGATGACCACCGACATCAACAGCCACTCCACCAGCGGCTATTACATGCTCACCGGTTATCCGCACTCCTCCAAGGCGGAGAACATGCCCCCGGATCACTCCGACTGGCCCAGCATCGCCTCTGTGGTCGGGACGCTCAAGCCCTCGGAAGGCTCGCCCCTTTCCTCCGTCGTCCTGCCCGAGCCGGTGCACAACAACCCCAATATTTTGTGGCCCGGTCAGAATGGCGGCTTCATGGGGCCCACCTGGCATCCCCACGTGCTCAAGTGCGATCCTCGGGAGGACCGTGTGCACATCGAGGGGATGAGTCCTCCTCCGGGGGTGAGTGAAATCCGGATTCAGGAGCGCAGCGCCCTGTTGGGCCAGCTCGACCACCACTTTAACAGCCAGATTTCAGCGCCCGGGTTTGTGGATTTCGGGCGCATGCAGCAAAAGGCGTTTGAGGTGTTGCACGCCCCGCGCAGCCGGGCCGCCTTTGAGTTGGACCGTGAATCCGGAGCGATGCGGGACGCCTACGGGCGGCACAAGTTCGGCCAGAGCGCTCTGCTGGCCCGCCGCCTAGTGGAGGCGGGGGTGCGCTTGGTGCAGGTCAATTGGCCTAGGGAGGAGGGGGACACCGCCATTGGTAATCCGCTCTGGGACACCCATTCCAAAAACACCGAACGGGTCCGGGACGTGTTGTGTCCGCAGTTTGACAGGACCTACGCCACCCTGCTTGGGGACTTGGAGCAGCGCGGGCTTCTGGACGAGACGCTGGTGGTGGTCATGGGGGAGTTTGGGCGTTCGCCCAAGATCAACGCCGCCGGAGGGCGCGACCACTGGGGGCAGGTGTTTTCCGTTGCCCTGGCGGGGGCGGGGATTGCCGGCGGCCAGGTGATCGGCTCCAGCGACAAGATCGGGGGACTGCCGGATTCCCGGCCGGTGCGCCCGCCGGACTTGGCGGCGAGCCTGTTTCACCTCCTGGGCATCAACCCGCACGGCGAGTTTATGGATCCCTTGGGCAGGCCGCGCATGCTGACCAATTCCGGGGTGGCGTTGCGGGAGTTGGTCGGGGCGTAGCCGGGGCAGGGCCAGCTCCTTGGGTGGCTGGGGGCGGGCGGGGTTGTGTTCAGGATTGTGCGGGCGGGCGCACTTAAACGGTGACAAGGCGGGGCGCTTTTATGTTTAACAAACGGCTTCTGATTAAAATTAGCCAAAATGTTAATATTAGCCAACTCCACAGTGAATGCCGCCGACAACGTTTGGGTGCTCCTTAGCACTGCCCTCGTGCTGATGATGTGCATCCCGGGGCTCTTTCTTTTTTACGGGGGACTGGTCCGCGGACGGAACGTCCTTTCGGTGGCGGCCCAGTGTCTGGCGCTGACGGCGGTGGGGATTCTGATGTGGTGGGGGTTTGGCTACAGCCTGGTCTTTGGGAAGAGCTTTGCCGAAGGCGGGTCCCTGCTGCGGCACTTTTTTGGCGGCACCGAGCATCTCGGATTCGAAGGGGTGGGGGTGGATCCGAGTCCGTA
>CANJYI010000285.1 GCA_947478975.1 Chthoniobacteraceae bacterium | reverse complement strand
GCCCCTCCCGGGGCGGGCCGCTGTTTTTGGCCAGACCGGTGGCGGCGCTCGCGGGGCTCGCTTGCCGACCGGCTAGCTATCGGCGGGCCCGCAGGGCCCCGCAGGCAGTGCCAGTTTTTCAGAGAAAGGGATCCGAACATTTGACTGGTTTAGGGTGCGCGTGGGTTCCTTTTGTCTGGGAAGCTCTGTCATCTGCGGATCACTCCCCCGCTCCGTGAGGAGTCAGCGAGAAGTCGCCATAGTGAACACGCCCTAGGGCTCGTGACCTTGCAGGGATTGGTTTTCGAGGCAATTTTCAGCCCGAAATGAGAACTTATACCACTTATCGGAGTTTTCTGAATTATTAGCGATCTAAGCCCCTTGAATCAATCGTTCCGCCTACGCCGGTTGTGGCGGCGCCGTGTGAGCTGTATAAAAGGCCCTCAAATGAACCCGACCACCCTGATCCTCTTCGACATCGACGGAACCCTCATCACCAGCGGTGGGGCGGGCGAAAACGCCCTCAAAATCGGCTTCCAGAAGGAGTTCGGGCTGGCGGAGGACCTCAGCTCGGTTTCCATCGCCGGGCGGACAGATTCGGGGATCGCCAGACAGGTGCTCCAAAAACACGGCCTCGAGGTGTCTCCGGCCAACATCGAGCGGTTTTTCAGCTGCTATCTGGCGGAGTTGGCGGTCCAGCTTCCCCTCCGGCCCGGGTGTGTTCTGCCCGGGATTTTCGAACTGTTGGGCGTGCTGCGCGAGCGTGCGCACATCAGCCTTGGGTTGCTGACCGGCAACCTGGAGCGGGGCGCCCGGCTCAAGCTCGAGCACTACGGACTGGGCGGCATCTTCCCCTTTGGAGCGTTTGCCGACGACCACCACGACCGGAATGCGCTGGGGCCCGTCGCTCTTGCCCGGGCCGCCGCGTTTCATGGCAACCCGTTCTCCGCCGAACAGGTCTGGATCATCGGCGACACCGAACACGACATCGGCTGTGCGCGCGCCTTTGGCGCGAGAGCCATGGGCGTGGCCACGGGCAGTTTCTCGGTGGACTTTCTCAACCACCACGGCCCGGACGCTCTTTTTGCAGACTTGGGCGACCTGCCCTCCGTACTGCGCGCTCTCGGTGAGCGCTGACGCGAGGCGCCATGGGCAAGGAGGCAACCTCGGCGCCGGGCCGTCAGCCGTCAGCGACTCAAACTGCGACGGCGTTCTGCAGCACCTGGGAGGCCCTGCGTTTGGCGGCGATGCGCCGGGCGAGTTCGTCCGCCACCACGCCGAGCAGGATCACCGCCCCGATGATCGCAAACTCCACGTTGTTGCGCGTGGTCACCAACGTGATCATGTTCCGCAGCACCTGCATCAGGGCGGCCCCGATGAGGATGCCCACGATGGAGCCCTCGCCCCCGCGCAGACTGCACCCCCCGAGCACCGCGGCGGCAATGGCGTAGAGTTCGTAAAAGTTGCCAAAGTCCACGGGTTGGGCCGAATTCACATCCAAAACGAAAAGCACGCCGCCCAGTCCCGCAAGGCCGGAGCTGATCACATACGCGAGGACCGTCATGCGCTGGGTGGGAATTCCGCTGTAGGTGGCAGCCTGCGGGTTGCGGCCCAGCGCCAGCAGGTAGCGGCCGAAGATGGTGCGGTTGAGAAAGACCGCCGCGAGGACCGCCACCACCGCCAGAAAAAGAAGCGGTGCCGGCAGCTCGAACCCCGGCAGGAACGGGATCTTGCCGGTGGCCAGCAGGCGCAGCGTTTTGAATTCGCTCCCGAAGCCGACGGTCTGGTCCGCTGTGAAACCGCGCGCAATCCCGCGGTAAAGCAGCAGGCCGCAAAGGGTCACGATGAAGGGCTGGATCCGGAGCTTGGTGATGAGCAGTCCGTGGAAGAGCCCGATTCCAAGTGAAATCGCCGCAACCGCCAGCAGTGCGAGGGGCAGCGGCCAGTGCTGCACCGAGAGCAGCCAGGGCAGGGCACAGCCCACCAGACACACCACCGAGCCGAGTGAAAGGTCGATCCCTCCCGTGATGATCACAAAGCCCACGCCGATGCTCAAAATCCCAAAGAGTGCCGAACGGCGCAGCACGTTCTCGATGTTGTAGGCGCTGAGAAAGCTGCCCGAGAGCAGGGCCGTCACAACGCAGACGGCAACCAGCAGGCCAAGGATTCCGAGGTTTTTCTTCATATCAATTCGTTGTGGCTGCTTCTGTGTGGGCTCCGGTGGCGAGTCGCATGACGGCTTCCTCGCTCAGTTCGCTCCGGAGCAGTTCCCCGCTGAGGCGCCCTTCGTGCAGGACCAGAACCCGGTCGGACATGCCCAGGATCTCCTCCAGATCGCTCGAGACAAAAAGCACGGCAACCCCCTTGGCGGCGAGTTCCTCCATCAGGCGGTAAATCTCCTGCTTGGCGCCGATGTCCACGCCGCGCGTCGGCTCATCGAGCAAGAACACGCGCGGTCGGGTGGCGAGCCACTTGCCGATGACGACCTTCTGCTGGTTGCCGCCCGAAAGAAATTGCACCGGTTGGTCGACCCCGGCCGACTTGATCCGCATCGCGGGAATCATCTCCTCGCAAAGCGCCTTTTCCGCGGGACGATTGAGAAAGCCTCCCGCCTGGTCGCGGTGCAGCGACGCGATACTCAGGTTTTCTCGGACGCCCATTTCCAGAAACAGCCCCTGATGTTTGCGGTCCTCCGGCACCAGCGCGATCCCCGCGTCCATCGCCCCCCGCGGCGATCCCGGAGACACCAGCCGCCCGGACACCCGCACCGTTCCCTGCAACGCGGGAACCACACCAAAGAGGGCCTCCAGCAGCTCGCTCCGCCCCGCGCCGACCAGCCCGGCCATCCCCACCACCTCGCCCGCCCGCACCTGGAAATTCACGGACTCGCCGGGGTGTGCGCGGGTACGCAGGCTCTTGACCTCCAGCACCGCCTCGCCAGCGCTGTGGGTCTGGTGCGGATAGTATTGCGAAAGCTCCCGGCCCACCATGAGCTGCACCATGGCGCCGTGCGAAATCTCGTCTTTCAAAAGGCGTCCCGCGTTCTCGCCGTCCCTGAGGACTTCCACGCGGTCGGCCAGACCTCGGACCTCGCCCAGCCGGTGGGATATGTAGACAATGCCGACGCCTTTGCTGCGCAGCTCCCGGATGAGGTTCAGCAGCACCTGGGTTTCGTGGTCGGACAAACTGGAAGTGGGTTCGTCCATGATCAGCACGCGCGCGTTGACTGAAAGCGCCTTGGCGATTTCCACCAGCTGCTGCTGCCCGATGGTCAGGTCTCCGACCAGGGTGCCGGGATCCACGCGTAGTCCCACCCGCTCCAACACCACGCGGGCCTCCCGGTTGACGCGGTTGGCGTCCACCCAGCCAAAGCGGTGGGGTTCACGACCTAGAAAGATGTTGGCACCGACGTCCAGCGTTTCGGCCAGGTTGAGTTCCTGGTGGATCAGCGCGATTCCGAGGGAAAGCGCCTCCTGTACCGAGCCGATCGTACGGACGGTTCCCTCCAGCAGCAGTGCGCCAGAATCGGGCGCCTGCACGCCGGCGAGGATCTTCATCAAGGTGCTTTTGCCGGCGCCGTTTTCGCCGATGACGGCGAGCACCTCGCCCGGATAAACGCTCAGGCTGACCTCCTTGAGCGCACGGACCCCCGCAAAGGACTTGCTGATCTGCCGTGCTTCTAAAAGGGGAGACGCCATGAGGAGGATTGGTTTTTAGGGCCGGTTCAGCGCAGGCAACTTTCCACTGACTTCCTCATGGAGCGGGCAGTGATCCACAGATGAGACAGAGTATCGCAGATGTTATTCGCGGCTCATCCTTATCTGTTGCGTCTGTGAAATATGCGGATCTACCACTCAAAGAGAGGTTTATAGGCCCTACTGGGCGGAGCCGAGACGGGTCTTCAGTTCGGTGCGGAACTCGACGACGTTTTCCTTGCGGATCTTGCGTGCGGGGATATCGAGGAACTTGTCAGCGCCCGCCGGGGCGGGCTTTCCGTTGAGGAGCCCGGAGAGGACCTCGATGGACTTGTAGCCGTACATGTAGGGGTCCTGAACGACGGTGCCGAACACATTGCCCTTTTCAATGCCGTCAAGCGTGGCGTCGTCCTCGTCAAAGGCCACCAGCTTGACGGTGCCCAGCTTGTTGGATTGGGAAAGTGCTTCGAGGATGAGCGGGGGGTTGTACGCGAAAAGGCCCACCATGCAGCCGATGTCGGGATACTTGGCCAGCGCGTCCTCCGCGTTCGCCTTGCCCTTGGCGCGGTCGAACTGGTCGGTGAGGGTGCCGAGGATTTTGAAGCCGTTCCCTTCCAGCACCGCGGAGGTCTCGTCAAAATGGTTGCTGTCGTCGGGCCGGCCGAGGACTGCGTCGATGACGCCCTGCCGGCGTCTCTT
>CANJYI010000284.1 GCA_947478975.1 Chthoniobacteraceae bacterium | reverse complement strand
CCCTCGGCAAACTTGCCTTCGAGCAGGAGCAGCGAGAGCGGATCCAGCAGCCGGCGCTGGATGGTACGCTTGAGCGGGCGGGCGCCGTACACCGGGTCGTAACCTTCCTCGCCGAGGAGCTTTTTGACCTCGGGGCTGAGTTCGAGCGTGAGCTTCTGGGCCTCCAGACGGCCGGCGAGGTGTTGGAGCTGGATCTCGACAATGCGCGTGAGGTCCTCTTCGGAAAGGCGGTCAAAGAGGATGGTCTCGTCGATCCGATTGAGAAACTCGGGCCGGAAGTGGCCGCGGAGCGCTTCCATGACAAGCGCCTCCCGTTGTTCGGTATTCGTCGCCTCCAGGATGTGCTGGCTGCCGATGTTGGAGGTGAGGATGATCACCGTGTTTTTAAAGTCGACGGTGCGCCCCTGTCCGTCGGTGATCCGCCCGTCGTCGAGGACCTGCAACAGCACGTTGAACACCTCGGGGTGCGCCTTCTCGATTTCGTCAAAGAGTACCACCGCATAGGGCCTGCGCCGCACCGCCTCGCTGAGCTGTCCGCCCTCCTCAAACCCGACGTATCCGGGAGGCGCCCCGAGCAGACGCGCCACGCTGTGTTTCTCCCCGTATTCGCTCATGTCGATGCGGACCATTGCGGCTTCATCGTCAAACAGGAAGGAGGCCAGCGCCTTCGCCAGCTCGGTCTTCCCCACGCCGGTAGGCCCCAGAAAAATGAACGAACCAATCGGGCGGTTGGGGTCCTGCAACCCGGCGCGTGCGCGCCGCACGGCGTTGGCCACGGCTTTGACGGCCTGTTTCTGGCCGATCACGCGCGCGCCCAGGCGCTCCTCCATATGGATGAGCCGCTCGCGTTCGCCCTCGCGCAGGTTGGTCACCGGGATGCCGGTCCAGGCGGAGATGACCTGGGCGATGTTCTCCTCGGTCACCTCTTCGCGCAGAAGGGCGCGGCCTTCGGTCTGTGCGGCCTGCAGCAGGGCGCTCTGTTCCTGCGCCTTGCGCTGCGCCTCGGGGATTTCGCCGTACTGGATCTGGCTCGCCTTCGCCAGGTCGCCCCGGCGCTGGGCCTGCTCCAGCTCGAGCTTGAGCCGCTCCAGCTCCGCGTTCAAATGACGAACCTTGTCGATCTCGGCCTTCTCGTTGAGCCACTGGGATTTCAGGCGGCTACCCTCCTCCTTCACTCCGCCCAGCTCCTTCTCAATGCGTTCCAACCGCTCCTTGCTTGCGGCGTCCTTCTCCTTCAGGAGGGCCTGGCGTTCCATCTCGAGCTGCATGCTTTGCCGCTCCAACTGGTCAATCTCAGCCGGCATGGATTCCAGCTCGATCTTGAGCCGAGCCGCCGCTTCGTCCATCAGGTCCACCGCCTTGTCGGGCAGAAACCGGTCGGCAATGTAGCGGTGGGAAAGGGTCGCGGCCGCAACGATCGCGGAGTCGGCGATCCGGACGCCGTGGTGCACCTCGTAGCGTTCCTTGAGCCCCCGAAGGATCGCGATGGAATCCTCCACGCTCGGTTCGTCGACGAACACGGGCTGGAAGCGGCGCTCCAGCGCCGGGTCCTTCTCGATGTGCTTGCGGTACTCGTTGAGTGTGGTGGCCCCGATGGTGCGCAACTCCCCGCGCGCCAGCGCAGGCTTCAGCATGTTTGAGGCGTCCATGGAACCCTCCGCCGCCCCGGCGCCCACGATCGTGTGGAGTTCGTCGATGAACAGGATCACCTGCCCCTGCGAGGACTCCACGTCCTTGATGAAGGCCTTGAGCCGGTCCTCGAACTCACCGCGGAACTTGGCACCGGCCACCATGGCGCCGATGTCCATCGAAATGAGGCGTTTGTTCTTGAGCGACTCGGGTACGTCCCCGGACACAATGCGCCGCGCCAGACCCTCGGCGATCGCCGTCTTTCCGGTGCCGGGCTCCCCGATGAGTACGGGATTGTTTTTCGTCCGCCGGGAAAGGACCTGCATGACACGCCGGATCTCCGCGTCGCGGCCGATGACCGGGTCGATCTTGCCGCGCTGGGCCATGGCGGTCAGGTCGCGGCCGTACTTTTCAAGGGCCTGGTATTTTTCCTCCGGGTTTTGGTCAGAAATCCGGTGGGAGCCGCGCACCTTTTGGAGAGCGGCGAGCAGTGCGTCATGGTTGAGGCCCGCCTCCTTGAGCATGCGGGCGACGGGCAGGCGGGCTTGCGAAAGGGCGAGCAGGTAGTGTTCGGCGCTGAGGTACTCGTCCTTGAGGCGGGTCATCTCGGCTGCGGCCGAGGTGATCATCGCGGCCAGGTCGCGCGCCGACGGGGTGGCCCCGCCCGGGGTTTGCAGCGTGGCGCGGCGGTCCAGTTCCGCGGCGAGCTTTTGGTGGAGAGTGGGCAGGGCGACGCCGGCGTGCTCGAGCAGCGGCTTGGCGACGCCCTCGGGCTGCGCAAGCAGTGCTTCGAGGAGGTGCTCGTTGTCGACTTCCGTGTGGCGGCGGCTTGTGGCGTTTGCGAGGGCTGCCTCGAGCGCTTGTTGGAACTTTTCGGTGAATCGTTCTGGTGTCATATGGCGGCTACGGATGTGGAGGGAGACCCGGCTGTGTAGTGCAGGAAGCCTGCCACGGGCCTACACACTGGTGGCCCTGACAGTTTGGCGCACAAACAAGCGACGGACCGGCCCCCCCCTTGTGTAAAAGGCGCCAATTTGGCACACCCTCCCTCGCCGCATTTTCGCAACTCCCCTCGCTTTGTTCGCTCTTCGGGCTAAGAATGCGCGCCCCGGTGAATCGCATTGTTGGCGTTCCTTAGCAAGCCTCCCCCCAGATGAAACCCACCCCCACCCTTTCTCTCCTTACCGCCTCCCTTTGTCTCGCCCAGATCCTGGCCGTCTCCGCGCCTGCAGCCGATTCCTGGCCGCGGTTTCTCGGGGCCGGACAGAACAACGTCGTGAGCGATGCGCCGAAGCTGCCCGTCCAGTGGGATGCGCCGAAGGGAATCCGCTGGCGCACCGATGTTGCCGGCGAGGGGTGGTCCTCGCCCTTGGTGGTCGACGGGCAAATCTGGCTGACGGCGGCCACGGAAGAAGGCCACTCGCTGCGTGCGATGGCGTTCGACTTTGAGTCCGGCAAGATGCTCAAAGACGTGGAGGTGTTCCGGCTGGAGGCCGTGCCGCCCAAGCACCGTCGCAACTCCTACGCCTCGCCCACCGGCTTGATCAGCGGAGGACGGCTCTACGTACATTTCGGCACCAATGGCACCGCCGCGCTCGACGCCCGCACCGGGGAAGTCCTCTGGCGCCAGCAAACCCTCACAGTGGATCATCAAAACGGGGCGGGAGGCTCTCTCACCGAACACGGCAACCTGCTGCTCGTCCCCTGCGACGGGATGGACGTCCAGCACGAGGTGGCCCTCGACAAGGCGACCGGTGCGGTCGTCTGGAAGTCGGAGCGCTCGGCCAAACCCTTTCTGGACACCCTGCCCGCCGACATGCGCAAGGCCTACGGCACGCCCTTCCTGCTCCAGACCCCCCAGGGCACCGCAAGTCTGACCACGGCCTCCACGAGGCTCTATGCGCTGGATCCCGCCACGGGAAAGGAACTCTGGTACTGCAACTACGGCAAGGGGTTTTCCAACGTCCCGCTGCCCGCCACCGATGGAAAGACGCTGGTGATCTGCACCGGTTTTATGAAGCCCGAGGTGTGGGGCATAAAGCTGGAGGGCGCAAAGGGGGACATTTCGGAAAGCCACGTTCTCTGGAAGCACAAGTCGGCCGCCCCGGATCAGGCCACCCCGGTGCTGGCCAACGGCTTGGTTTTCACGGTTTCCTCCGGCGGGATCGCCTCCTGTCTGGACATGGCGACAGGGGAGATGGTCTGGAGGGAGCGTCTCGGCAGTGATTTTGCCGCCACACCCTTGGTTGCCAACGGGTTGGTGTACTTCTCCGACTGTGCGGGCGTGGTGACGGCCGTCAAGGCGGCGCGAACCTTCGAGGTGGTCACAAAAAGCACTATGCCGGAGGGATTTATGGCTTCACCGGCAGTGGTCGGCAGCACGCTGGTCCTCCGGACGAAGGCGGCGCTCTACCGGGTGGAGTAAGTCGGCCCGGCCCGGCGAGGGAAAGCGACATCTTGTCGCAGTGTGGCGCTGTCACACCTGAGCCAAAAGCCGCCCACTGTCACACCAGGCATGCGACATTCGGAAGCCTAAGTCCAACCACACAAGCGATTTGTCGAAATAAAACGGCTGTGGCGCGGCGCTTGCTGTAGTGGCCAGCGCCAGCAAACGACACAACACACCGAACTTTCCTATGGCTAAAATTCTAGGCATCGACCTCGGCACCACCAACTCCTGCATGGCCATCATGGAAGGCGGAGAACCCGTGGTGCTCGAAAACAGCGAAGGCGCGCGCACCACCCCCTCTGT
>CANJYI010000283.1 GCA_947478975.1 Chthoniobacteraceae bacterium | reverse complement strand
CAGCACATCAAGCTGGCGCTCGCCTCGCTGGCCCCCATCGGCAAGGAAGTCATCGTCCTCCGCTGACCCATGGAGGAGATGGAACGGCAGATGCAGCGGGACATGGAGGAGATCGGACGCACCTGCATGCCCTTCGGCAAGCACGGGCCCACAAATCACCCCCCGCACGGCGTACCCATTTACGACCTCCCGGTGGAATATCTTGCTTGGTTTGCGGCAAAGGGCGGTTTTCCAAAGGGCCGGCTGGGTGTTTTGCTGCAAATGGTCCACCAGATGAAGGTGGACGGGCTGGATGTTGTCTTCGATGTGCTGCGGAAGGCGCGTGGCGGCCGGACCCGCCTGCGGCCCGCATTCCCGCGGAAACACGTGTTTTTGGAGGGGGAATCCGGGGAAAAGTAGGCGGCTGCCGGGAGGGTGGCTTTTGGTCCGCACAGCCCCGTGTAGCCAATTTTTTCAGAGTTGCACGGGAAATTTTAAAATTTCAAAAACATCTGGCCCGATCCATGCTTGCGCACTTTGAGAGGCTGGTTAGACTTGGGGCATGTCGAGCCTTTCGCAAACTCAGAGCCTGTCCCAGACACAGGTCCTGGCGCCCCAGCTACAGCAGAGCCTGCTGATTCTGCAGGCCCCTGTGTTGGAATTGCGGAACCTGATCCAACAGGAGATCCAGACAAATCCGACCCTCGAGGAGGATTCGACGGAGCCGAGCCTGGAGGACAAGCAGCGCGAGCACGAAGAGTTTCAGGAGGAGTTTGAGCGCCTGGCGAAGCTGGACGAGGAGTGGCGCGACTACATGGCGCAGAACACCGGCTATGCGGGGCGTTCCGCGGAGGAGGAGGAGCGGAGGCAGTTTTTCTTCGACTCGCTGGTGCGCGAGGAGACGTTGCAGCAGCATTTGTTTGAGCAGGTGAGCAGCTGCGACCTGCCGATGGAGGACCGGAAGGTCGCGGAACTGGTGATCGGCAACATCGACGAACGGGGCTTCTTGCAGACCTCTCCGGAGGAGATCGCACTGACCAGCGGCGTGGAGCTTGAGCACGTCGAGCGCGTGCTTGAGGTGGTGCAGACCTTCCACCCGGTCGGGGTCGGGGCGCGCGATTTGCGGGACTGTCTGCTGATCCAGCTCAAGCGGTTAGGGAAAGAAAACACCCTCGAATGGCGGATTGTGGACCGCTTTCTGGACGATCTGGGAAAGAGACGTTTTCCCGAAATCGGGCGGAGGCTTTCCACCACGGCCGAGCAGGTCCAGCGCGCGGCGAACTTCATTTCCACGCTGGACCCCAAGCCGGGGCAGGTTTTTGCGGCGGATCCAAACAACTACGTCCTGCCGGACGTGTCCGTGGAGCGTTCCGACGGGGAGTGGGTGGTCGCCCTGAGCGGGGACCAGATTCCGCATCTGCGCATTTCAAACACGTACAAGGATTTGATGACGCGCGAGGGGAGCGGGACGGACGTGAAAGACTACATCCGCGACAAGATCCGGAGCGGGAAGTTTTTGATCAAAAGCATCCACCAGCGGCAACAGACGATCGCCAACATCGCCAATGAAATTGTGAAGCGGCAGGGGGCGTTTTTGGAATACGGCCCGAGCGCCCTGCGGCCTATGACCATGGTGCAGGTGGCGGAGACGGTGGAGGTACACGAAACCACGGTGAGCCGCGCGATCTCCGGGAAGTACATTGCGACACCGCACGGGGTGTTTGAGATGAAGTATTTCTTCACCCCTGGCTACCAGACCTCCGACGGCGGAACCCTCTCCAATACCAGCGTGAAGGGGGAGATCGCCGAGCTGGTGCGGAATGAAAATCATCGGAATCCGCTCAGTGACAAGGAGATCGTTGAGTATCTTTCGGGTCGCGGTATCCCCATTGCCAGACGGACCGTCGCCAAGTACCGCGCGGAGCTGAACATCCTTCCCTCGAACATGCGTAAGCTCTACTGAGTCAGCTTCAGTCTCCCCCCGGCCCCTTTCCGCAGGCGGACGGCACCGCCGCCCCCCAGATCCCTTTCTTCCCAAGCCTTTTCCTCCACCTCCCGAATCATGAGAGTCCCTGAAATGTTCCTGTCGCGAAAGGCGCGGGCCGGCGTCTCCGGCTTTACCCTGATCGAGCTGGTCATGGTGATGGCGATCATGCTGATGGTGCTCGGTTTTGCGGCGCCCAGCGTCGTGGGAATTCTCAAGGGAAAGAAAATTGAGCAGGCGCTCTCCACTGTAACGGGCATCTTGGAACAGGCGAGGATGGATGCAGCGACGCAAAACGCCTACCTGTGGACCGGCTTTTTGAATGTCGCGGCCAAGGACTCCAAGTCAGGCGTGGACGAACTCTGGCTGATGACCTTCCGCGGGAAGTCCGGCGAAAGTCGCATTCCCGCCTCGGCGGACGACATACTGCCTGTCAGCGCCCTGCAACGGGTCGAGGGGGTGAATATGGTGGAGGTGGACAAACTGCCCGAACGGGTGAAGGCGCTCCTGCCCGGCACGTACAAGGACATCACTGCGGCCACGAAGAGCGAGACCAAGATTACGTGGAAGGGAACGTCTGCTTCCGGTGCCAAGGATTTCGAGCGGATCCTGTTGTTTACACCGCGCGGCGAGGCGCTTTGGGAAACGGGTTCGGCGACGGTGCTTCCTTTGTCAGAGCCAAGTTTTGTAGTGGGCCTGGCCCGTACTCAAAACGGCGCCGTGGCTCCGAATGAAAAGGACATGGCGATCGTCCTCGTCGCCGGGGTCACCGGCCGCGTGAGCGTGGGGCGGCCTTGATGTGGACGCCGCCCTTGTGCTGACCCAGCGCGAGAGACTCCTTTACCGCGACCGGCAGGGTGCGGGGGCCCACGCCGCCCAGGGCGGTGTCGATGTCCTCCAGACGCCGGATCAAATCGACCACCTCCCGTCTCTTGTAGGGGCCGCCCGCGGCGCCGCAAAAATGGGTCCGGCAGCCAAAGGGCCGCGATTCGTAAATTTGGCAGAGGCCGGTCTTGGAATCCAGGATCGGACAGGTTCCGTCACTTTTGAGTGCGATCTTGCTCTGTCCGAGTGCGCGCAGGGCGGTCGCGGCGACCAGCGCCTCCCCCTCGGTGAGGTAGGGTGTTTCCCCGGTCAGCTTAAACTGACAACATTGGGTTCTCCGGATGCACTGCCGCTCCACCGGCCGCTGTTCCAGTTCGGCGTACACCGCCCGGACTTGGGTCATGGCATCGGCTTGGGACAACAGGGTCTTGCGGGGAGTCGACATGGGACCAGTCTAACCAATCCCGCCTGATGCACCAAGTCCGAGAAGGAATCCTTTCAGACAAGGTCCGGTTGGGTACAATCCCCAGTCTCACCCCTTATGCAGCTTTGTGTACTCCAACCCGGTAGCCGGCAGCCTGCGCAGTCTTTTCCAGATTTTGCCGGGCTGCCCAATGCACGCCTTCATCCGCCCCTTGGTTACCACGGTTTTGCCGCCTGTACCGGCGGAAGTTTTCACAGGGATGACGAAACCATCCCGGCGGAGAACACACGGGTTTTGCTTGTGCTCGGAAGCAACCTGAAGGCGTGCCGCCAGGCGGCCGTCAACCTGCGCCGCGCCGGAAAGACGATCGTCCTGGCCTGGGAAAGGCCGGGTGCCTTTGAACTCCAGGCCCAGCTGGACTCGCCCTCGGCCCTCGCCCTTTTCCGCGAAATTTGCGTCCGCTCGCATGCGGCGATCGCAGTCACCCCAGATCTGGAGCCGGTGTTTCGTGCGGGGGGCATTCTTCACGTGGAATCCATCCCGGTGCCTCTGCCGGTGGACGCCCCGGGGTGGGATTTTTCGGTGCGCCCCGAGGAGAGGGCCGGCATCTGGTTGGGGACGTGGGACTGGAAAAATCCGGCGCGCAGGCATCTTACGGCGCTCATGGGGATCCGCGACATTGCCTCGCAGATGTACGAACCGGTGACCGTTTTTAATCTGGATGGCTGGAGGGGCCGGCGCTGGCTGCGCCAGCTTGGTTTTGGACAGGGTCTGCTGCGTGTCATCGAACGGCGCCTGCCCTACACCGAATATCTACAGAAGATGGCGACCCACCGGATGGTGTTTCAACTCGACGCCACCGGCGGTGTGGGTTCGGTTGCGGGGGACGCGCTCCTATGTCGGATCCCCTGTGTGGGTGGAAACGGAAACGCTGAGCGGCTCTTGTTTCCCGATCTGAGCAGTCAGAACGCGTCCGCGGTGGACCTCCTGTACGGGGTCTCCCGCCTTCTTGACCACGGCCACGACCGCGATCAGGCGGTGGACCGCGCCCTGCAGATCGCCCGGGAGAAGCTGTCGTTTGACATCATCCAGCAGTCCTTGGAACAGCTCTTCCACTATTTCGGCTAGAGCTCTTGAGCGTCTGATCCTATGGCGAAACCGTTGCTCCGGCGCGTTCT
>CANJYI010000282.1 GCA_947478975.1 Chthoniobacteraceae bacterium | reverse complement strand
TCGGCGCTTGGGCTGAGCATGGGCGACCTCTTCCGGTTGCAGGCGGAGTCGGCCCTTCCCTCGCCCTTGCTCAAGGAAAGCAGGGCCAAGAGCGTCATTCACCTGCACCTTCCCGGTGGCATGGCCCAGCAGGAGTCCTGGGACCCGAAGCCCGAGGCGCCCTCGGAATACCGCGGCGCCTTCGGTGTGGCCAAGACCGCCGGCGGGGACGTCTTCAGTGAAAACTTTTCTCGTCTCGCCAAGGTTTCAGACAAAATCAACGTGGTGCGCTCCGTGGTGGGTAAGATCCCGGACCACGGTCAGGCCACCTACCATCTTTTCACCGGCTACACCCCGACAACGGTGATCGATTACCCGCAGATGGGCTCGATTGTGTCGCATCTGTTGGGGCAGCGGGGCGAGCTTCCCCCCTATATAGCGGTACCCAGCCTGCACAGTTTCAGCGGGGGGACCGGGTATCTCAGCAGCAGCGTCGGGGCCTTCCAGCTCAACGCGGATCCAGGGGGGCGCGGGGAATTCAAGGTGCGCGACATGTCCCTTTCGGCCGATGTGACGCCCGCTCATTTGGAGCGGCGCGGCCACGCACGGAGCATCATCGAGGCAAAGCTGCGGCAACTGGATGCGGAAACCGACAAGCTCGACACGATGGACGGCTTTTACAAAAGCGCCTTTTCACTGTTGACCTCGGAGAAGGCCCGCAGTGCCTTCTCGATTTCCGAAGAGTCGGACGCCACGCGCGATTTGTACGGCAGGGGCTACACCCTCAAGCAGAACGCTCCCGCCGCCGTAGGGGAGCGGTTGCTGCTGGCAAGGAGGTTGGTCGAGTCCGGTGTCCGCTTTGTCACTGTCAACTACGGGTCGTTTGACTCCCATGTTGATATCAAGGGCACCTGCACCGAGCACATGCCCGCCCTCGACCACGCCATCGCGGGGCTTGTCACGGACCTCGACCAGCGCGGGTTGCTCGACTCCACGCTGGTGATGGTCACCACCGAATTCGGGCGCACGCCGAAGGTCAACTCCAGCAACGGGCGCGATCACTGGGCCCGCGTTTACTCCATGCTCCTCGCCGGGGGCGGCCTGACGCGTGGCCAGATTTACGGCGCCTCAGACGCCACCTCCGCGGAGCCCGCCCGCGATGCCGTCACGCTCGAGGACTTCCTGAGCACCGTGTACCACCAGCTCGGGATTGATTCGAGCGTGCGGCTGCCTGCCTTCGGGGGCACCCGGCCCATTGACATCGTCAAGGGCGGCAAGCCCGTCAAAGGACTCATCGCTTGAGGGCCTCGCTCAACGCCATGCGTGCCACCCGCCTTCTCCTTCTGCTTGGCCTGTGGCTTCCCGGCACCGCCGCCTTTGGCGGGCCGATGGTTCACCACATCGAGAGCGTCACGCCGCGTGCCGGAGCGGTCGGTTCCACGCTCGAGGTCACCCTCGATGGGGCCTTTCTCAAGGACCCGCGCGGGATCGTGTTTTTTCAGCCGGGAATCGAGTGTGTTGCGCTCACACCGCTGCCTTCCCTTCCCGAACCGCGTTCGACCATTCACGGCGGTTTTATTCAGGACCGTGTGGTCGCCACGTTCCGCATCGCACCGGACGCAATTCCCGGAGTGTATCCCTTCAAGGTCCGGACCGCTTCCGAACTCTCGACGACCGCTACATTTGTGGTCACACGCTATCCCTGCGTCGACGAGCTTGAAACGGCACAGGGCACCAACGACACGCCCGCCGCCGCTCAAGCCGTCCCCTTGAACTCGACCGTCCGCGGCCGCATTCAGAGCACTCAGGTGGCGGACGTGGACGTCTACAAGGTGGCGGCCAAGGCCGGGGAACACGTTTCCGTCGAGGTCGATTCCGTTTGGATCGCCGACAAGTTTTATGCCGACAACGAGTTCGACCTGACCCTCCGCATTCTGGACCCGGACGGCAAGGAACTCGCCCGCAACGACGACAGCGCTCTGCACATCCAGGACCCCATTGCCTCCGTGGTGGCGTCGCGCGACGGTGACTATTTTGTGGAGATCAAGCAGCGGCTCCTCAAGGGAGCAGACCGGAATTTTTACACCGCCAACATCGGGAACAACCGGCGGCCGCTCGCCCTTTTCCCAGCCGGAGGCAAGGCCGGGACCCAGTTGCAGACCACCCTCCTTGGAGATCCGCAGGGCCCGATCGCCGAATCGGTGGCGCTTTCAAAGACGCCGGGGAACCAGTCCTATTTCGGGGGGATGCCCTCGCCGCTCCCGCTGCGGGTGAGCGCCTACGAGAATGTTTTGGAGAATGGGACCGCAGCGCCCACCGCCGTCCCCGTGCTGCCCGCTGCGCTCAACGGCGTCATCGGGAAGGCCGCTGAAGTCGACACCTACGCCCTCAATGTGAAAAAGGGCGACCGCTTCCGGGTGCGTGTTTTTGCGCGGTCGCTGGGAACGCCTCTGGACCCGAGGATCGCAATCCGTGCGGAGGGCGAGGCCGCGGCGGAGTTGGAGGGAGACGACGCGACGATGGCCGACCGCGGCTTCCCGTCGGTTGCGCGCCAGATCCAGCGCAAGGAGATGCTGGACCCGTCGGTGATCTGGGAGCCCAAAAAAGACGGGGTATATCAGCTGGAGATAAGCGACATGCGGGGGATCGGTTCCGCGGATTCGGTGTATCGCATCGAGGTCGAGCCGGTGATGGACCGGGTGGATGTGTTCATTCACGCGCGGGTGATCGACTCGGTGGAATGTCCCCGGCTCAACAGCATTGCGATCCCTTCCGGGGACCGGTGTTGCGTGACGCTTTACCTCGCCGACGGCCAGGGCAGCAAATACGCCGGTGAGCTGGATCTGGCCGCCGAGGGACTGCCCCCGGGCGTGGCGATGGTGGCCCCGCGGGTGCGGAAGGGGCAGCGTTCCGTCCCGGTGGTTTTCACGGCGGCGGGCGGGACCCCTTTGCAGGGCGGCATCGTGCGGATCAAGGCCGTGGCGGCGGACGGAAGCCCGCTGGAGAGCGCCTGTCAGCAGTCCTTCGCCTTTGTCGGACATTCGGGCGGGCATGCTTGGCAGTCCTTTAGCGTGGATGCGTTTGCCTTTGCAGTGACAGAACCGCCGCCCTATTCGATTGAGGTGGTGGCGCCAAAGTTGGCCCTGTCTCAAAACGGGGAGCTGCCCCTCGCCGTACGGATCCACAGAAGCGCGGGTTTCGACGAACCGATCGAGTTGCAGGCCGATTGGACCCCGGACGGAGTGCGGGGCGAACCGACGGTGACGATCCCCTCCGGTCAGAGTGAGGGCGTGCTGCGTTTTTTTGCCGACAACAATGCGCCACCAAACCAGTGGCTGACGGCTGTGACTGCCTCCACTGCGGGCGGCTCCTACTACCTCGGCGCGGGCCGGATCCGGACTGCCTCGGCTCAGTTTTCCCTCGAGGTGACCGAGCCGTTTGTCTCGCTCAAGAACAAGCCTGCCGCAGTAAGGCGGGCTGACCACGCGGTGGTGGTGTGGGATGTGGAAAACAAAAAAGCCTTCCCGGGAACCGCCACCGCGACGCTCCTTGGGCTGCCCAAGGGCACCTCGGTCACCAACGCCCCGACCCTTGTGGCGGGGGCGACGCAGCTGACTTTTGAGGTAGCTGCGGACGGGGACGCGTTGCTTGGCCAGTACAAGGAACTCGCCTGCGAACTGACCTTCACCGTGAACGGACAGGAGGTCCGGCAACGCCTTGGAAAGGGCATTTTGCGCGTGGATCCGGAACTCCGGAGGACTCCGTGAAAACCCTGAGCACAACGAGTATGAAAAACAGATTGAGAGCCGCTTTGTCCCTGCTTTGGGTGCTCGTGTGTCTTCCCGCAGGGGGGCAGGCGGCCGCGCTGGTTTCCGGGCACTCGTCCGAAGTACCGAGTTTTCGTCGCGATGTGATGCCCGTTTTTTTCAGGGCGGGCTGCAATCAGGGAGGCTGTCACGGCGCGGCGCGCGGCAAGGACGGGTTCATGCTTTCGCTCTTTGGATACGACGCCCCCGGCGACTACTACCGCCTTACTCAGGAGATGGTGGGGCGGCGCGTCAACGTTGCGGCGCCGGAGCAAAGCCTGCTCCTGCTCAAGGCCACGGGGGCAGTGCCGCACACCGGTGGCGAAGTGTTTCTAAAGGACTCTCCCTACTACGCGTCGCTGCTGGCGTGGATTCGGGTGGGGGCGCCGGATGATTCCGAGTCCGTGCCGGAACCGGTGTCCATCGAGCTCCAACCGGTGCGCCTGCTTTTCGATGCCAAGCGCGACCCACTGAAGACGCGTGTGGTGGCGAAGTACACCGACGGCTCGAGCCGGGACGTCACCGCGCTTTCGCTGTTCAACTCCAACAATCCGGCGACTGCGAAGGTCGACGAAGCGGGTGTCGTGACCCCAAGTGGCAAGGGCGACACG
>CANJYI010000281.1 GCA_947478975.1 Chthoniobacteraceae bacterium | reverse complement strand
GCCAGCGGGTCAACTCCACTGGATCGCCACGCTTTTCTTGTTCCGGAATTTGTCCACGTACTGGAGCTGGCGGTGCGTGGCTCCGTGTTCGTGCACGAGTTTTGTGCATTTCACGTCAAAGCAGCAGTACTCCGCGATCTCGAGCAGCCGCCCCTCGCGCCACCACCGGATCGCATCGAGCCCGTCCCCCGTCTTGCCCACACCTAGGGTTGCGGTGGCGAGAGAGTCGAGGCTCAGCCGGTGGCCCAGCACCTTCTCAATCTCCACGAGCATGTCCAGCGTGCGCGCCGTGTGCGCGAGGTCGAGCACCGTGTAACGCGAAAGCACCTCATAGTCGAAGTTGATCACGTTGAACCCGACCACCAGGTCCGCCTTTAAAAGCTGTTCCACCAGCGCGTCCACGTCCTTTTCCTCAAAGATCCGGTATTCGCCCAGCGCCGTAGAGTAGGTCACGGCAATGGAGACGCGCATCTCGCGCTTCTTGTCCCAACCGCCCGCGTCGTTGGCGGTCCGCTGGGTTTCCAAGTCGAAGTAGACAATGTCGCGCGCCATGTTTTTGGAAGGTTAGTGGGAGAAGGCCGGCTCGTTGCCTGGTTTCCACTTGATGCCGCAACCGATGCTGGGCCGCTGGGTTTCCGGGGCCGGTCTTCCCTCCAAAACAGCATCGAGCGCAGCGCGCAAATCGGCCCCGTTGAGCGTCCCTTGCCCAGGCCGGTCCTGCCCCCGCCCCGGACGGGAGGAGTCGATCTGGCCGCGGTAGAAGAGCCGGTGGGCGGCGTCGAACAGGAAAAAGTCCGGAGTGCAGGCGGCGGAGTAGGCGCGCGCCACCGACTGGTCCTCGTCAAAAAGGATCGGGAAATTCAGACCGGCCTCCCGGGCGAAGCGCGCCGTCGGTTCGGGTGCGTCCTGCGGATAGGCACCGATGTCGTTGGCTGTGATGCCCACGATCGCCAGGGGCCGCCCTGCGTAGTCTTTCCCCAGCCGTGCGAGTTCGGGAGCGACATGCACCACATAGGGACAGTGCGCGCACAGAAAAATCACCAGCACCGCCTTGCCTCCGGCCAGTTCTGAAAGCGGGTGGAGCTGGCCCGTGGCAACGTCAGGGAGGGTGAAAGCGGGCGCGGCGGTGCCCAGCGCGAGCATGGTGGATTCAGTGGCGGCCATAGCAGACTATATGGACCCGGTTTGGGGCTTAAAATCCAACCGTTTCGCGCCCGGGTCGGTTTTGAGTGAAAAAACCTGTGCAGAGTGGGGGGGACTCGTGGCAGGGATGGGGGGATGCAGACCACCCTGTTGAAGATTTCATGCCCAGACCGCGTTGGGTTGCTCGCGCAAATCACCAATTTCATCGCGGCCCAGGGGGGGAACCTCAAGCAGGTCCACCAGTTCACCGACGTCCATGCCGCGTGGTTTTTTGCGAGGCTCGAGATCGAAACGCTCACGCTCCGCTGCGGTGTGGAGGATTTGCGCGCAGCCTTCACGCCCCTTGGCGCGGAGTTGGGCGCCGAGTGGTCCGTGCGTGCGGCTGGGGCGCGGCCCCGGGTGGTGCTGATGGTCAGCAAGCTGGGGCACTGTCTTTCGGATCTGCTATGGCGCTGGCGTTCCGGCGAGATGGAGTGCGAAATCCCGTGCATCATTTCCAACCACGAGACGCTGCGTCCCCTGGTGGAGCGGGAGGGAATTCCTTTTCACCACATTCCGGTCTCGCCCGAAAACAAGGCGGAGGCATTTCTGCAAATGGAGTCCCTATGGACGCAGGCGCAGGCGGATCTGGTGGTGCTTGCCCGTTACATGCAGATCCTGCCGCTCGAGGTGTGCGCCCGCTGGCCCGCCCGCCTGATGAACATTCACCACAGTTTCCTGCCCTCCTTTGTCGGGGCTAATCCCTACCACCGGGCGTATCAGCGCGGGGTGAAGCTCATCGGCGCCACCTGCCACTACGCCACGGCGGACCTCGACCAGGGCCCCATCATCGAGCAGGAGGTGGTGCGGGTGGAGCACTTCCACTCCGAACACGACCTCCTCCGGCTCGGCCGGGACTGCGAACGCATGGCCCTTGCCCGCGGTCTGCGCTACCACCTGACCGACCGCGTGCTGGTGCGCGAAAACCGGACCGTCGTCTTCCGCGACTGACGGGGCCCGGCTGCCTCACGGGAGGCAAAACGCGACATAGGCATCCCCCGTGCCGGACTTTCCGCCCACCCGCCCTCCTCCGGTCGCGGTCACCACCACAAACTGCTTTCCGTCCACTTCGTAGACCGCCGGGGCGGACGTGCCGGCAAACGGCAGTTTCGCCTCCCAGAGTTCCCGGCCGGTTTCCGAATCAAACGCGCGGAGCTTTTCATCCTGCGTTCCTGCCACGAACACCAGGCCGCCAGCGGTCACCGTGGCGCCCCCCAAATTCTGCGAACCCGTCTTGGGCACCCCCTGTTTGGTAAGCTCCTCCAGTTCCCCCAATGGCACGCGCCACAGCGCCTTGCCCGTGTTGAGATCGTAGCAGTTCAAAAGCCCCCACGGCGGTTCGATCCCGGGATACCCCTCGTGGTCGACGAGAAACTGGTACCCGCCGAACGAATACCCGGGAACCCCGCCCTTTTCAACCAGAGCACTTCCGGGCTGCTTGCGGCGGAACAGATAGTCCAGCAAATCGACCCGTTCCTGCGCGTTCAACGCCAGATTTGGCGGCATCAGCCCCCTGCCTGAGTTGAGCAGGGCGACCACGTCTGCATCCTTCATTCGCGCCTTCAATCCAGCCAGCGGCGGAGCCACGCCAAGCCCCTCGCGCTTCTGTCCATGGCAGGCTGCGCAGTGCGCCATGTAATGCAGTTCCCCCGCCGTGGGAGGCAGTTTTGGGTCGCGCTCCTTTTCGTCATTTGCAAACACGGTGATCTTCGAGACCCAGCGGTTCGACGTGACGTAGAGCCTGCCACTCGGAACATCAACCGCCCCTCCGGACCATTCCGCCCCGCCGCGCGTGCCGATGAACAGCGTCGGCTTGCCCTCCTCAAGCGGCTCAAAGAACCCGTGATTCGAGCGCTCAACCACCTTGCGTACAAAATCGGCCGCCTCGGGGGTGCGCTTGGTAATCTTTGCCGGCTCAAACTCCATGCGTGATATCGGTTCGGGCAACTCCGGATCGGGCTGGTACTCGGCCGTCACCTCCCCGGGCAGTCGGGACACGGGTGCACGGCGCAAACGGAAGGGAAACACCGGCTTGCCCGTCACCCGTTCCAGCAGCAGCAGGTGGCCCGCCTTTGAAAGGCCGGTGACCGCGTCAATCCTGCGGCCGTCCCGTTCCACCGTCACCAGATTCGGCGGGCCGCAAACATCCAGGTCCCATAGGTCGTGGCGCACGTCCTGAAAATGCCACCGGTAGGCACCGCTCAGCGCGTCCAACGCTAACACGCAGTTGGAGTACAAATTGTCGCCGGGCCGCCCGACACCGACCATGTCCGGCCTCGGCGCGCCCACCGCGACAAACACCATGCCGCGCGCGTCATCGAGTGAAATGCCGCCCCAGCAGTCGGCCGACCCGGAATCGGGCCCCCACGCGGCACCCGTTTTGGGATCTCTGGCCACCGTGGAGAACTCCCACAACAGTCGCCCGTCCCGCACGTCGTACCCAAACACGCCTCCGCGCACCCCGCCCACGACATACACGTTTTGGTAGACCACCCCGCTGATGGTCGCCCCCTTCGGAAGATGCGTCCGTCCGCCGGCGCCAAAAGTGTCGAGTGCGCGTCCACTCGCGGGATCCACCGCGTAAATCCAGTCGCCGGAGCCGAACAATAAGCGGGGCCCGTTCTGCGCGTCCCCCGGCCAGTAAACCAGTCCGCGCCGGGCGACGGCGTCCTCGTTGCGCAGGCGTTCGGGCTTCGGGACTTGAAAGCGCCACTTTTCGGCGCCCGTCCGCGCGTCCACCCCGACCAAGGCCAGACCCGGTGTCGGTGCGTAAAGGACGCCGTCGACGATCACCGGCGTGCACTGGAGGTTGGCCGCGCCATCACGGCTGCGAAACGTCCAGGCCTCGCGCAGGGTGGCCACGTTGCCGCGGTTGATCTGGTGAAGGCTCGAATACCGGCGGGAACCGTTGTCCCCTTGCGAGCGCGCCCAGCCCGAGAAGGGCGTCCAGTCGGTGGCGGCTGCCGGGGAGAGCTCCGCATCGGTGACCGCCGGAACTGTCTTGAACTCGGGCAAAGCGGCCCGGGCGGCGGCGTCCTCCGTGCCGGCGGCCGGACATGTTTCGGCGCCCAACAAGGAGAGCGCCGCAATGCAGCCGAGGATCCCCCAGCACGGGGTTCGGCGTGGTGGCGGCAAAGACCGGCAAACAGCCAAGTCCAGCGTGGGGTGTTCGTCCATTGCGTGAAACATTGAGCCAATGTATCCGCCATCTGCCCTT
>CANJYI010000280.1 GCA_947478975.1 Chthoniobacteraceae bacterium | reverse complement strand
GCGGATGGTGCTTGGTACTGCGCTGCGGCGCACGGGCGATGCGGAACTGGCTCGCGATGTGGCGCAGCAGGTTTTCGCGCTTCTCGCACGAAAGGCAGCGTGGCTTGCCGGGCGCGAGAGCCTCGCGGGCTGGTTGCATCGTGCGGCGACTTATCTCGGGTCGCGGGCGGTACGAGGAGAAGCCCGGGCGAGGGCGCGGCACGAGGCCCTGGCGTAGGAATCTGGAGGAATGTTGCGCGACGCGGGAGAGTGGTCGGGGCTCGACGACGCGCTCAGCGCGCTCGGAGCGAAGGACCGCGAGGCGCTTGTGCTGCACTACTTTGAAGACCGCAGCTACGCGGAGATGGCAGTGACGCTCGGGGTCAGTGAAGCGGCGGCACGGCAGAGTGTATCACGCGGCTTGCGGGCGCTAGGCGACCGGCTGCGGCGGCGTGGCATCGGAGCCTCGGCTACGGCGCTCCTTGCCAGTGGTGCTGCACTCCAGACCACGCTGCCCGCGCAGGCGGGACTTGCTGCTGCGGCGCTCTCGGGCAGCGGTGTCACCTCTCCAGCAATGCTTCTTTTCACTACGCTCATGTCCCACACGCCCACCAAATTCGCCGTCTCAGCAATCGCGCTGACCGCGCTACCCGTCCTCTTCCTTCAGGAAACCAACGCCCGCCTCATCGCTGAGCGCGCCGCACACGCGCCACTTTCCGTGACCGCAGACAGTGCGCAAATGAGCGCTTCCGCTCCCGCGACACCACCGGCCGGCGGTGGCGACGTGCTCACTGCATGGAATGAGCTCCGCGCCGCGCAGACCAGCCGCCAAGCAGCCGAGCAAAAACTGGCCGCTCTCCAGCGCCAGCTCGATCAGATCCAGACGGAGGTGGTGGTCTCTTACGGCCAGGTCGAAGACCTCGCGCTCCGAGTCGTGGCGAAGACGCGCGACTTCCAGAAATTCGAGACGCTGAAAGGTAAGGCAGACCCCAAAGAGCGCGACCGTCTCGCGCAGGAACTCGCCACGAAGATGAACGATATCAGCGATCTCTTCGGCATCGTGCGCGAGGCGCAAAAGTTGGAGTCTGATCCCGACAAGGCCGCCCGCTTTTATGCGATGATGATAGGAGAACTGGCCGCTCTTGACGAGGGGGCTCGAGAACCGCTCCTGCGTGTCGCGCGTGAGCACTTCACTGAGATGAAACGCAACGGGCTGACCGCCGCTTCGCGTCCGCGGGGCGACGATTCCGCTTGGATGGAATCGCGCTGCCGAGCCTTTGACGAACTCGATGCCGCGCTGCTCGCGACTCTAACGCCGGAACGTCGAGGGAAGGCAATGAAGTTTGGCGGAACCATGGATTTCACCGGCAGGGCTTTTATGCCGCTGAGCCCTGCGGGGGAGGCTCGGAAATGAAACCCACGCGCACGCTTGGGCCGCTCTGGCTGTGGCCAGTGACAATCATCATTGTCGGATGGCTCGCGCGCGCCGGATGGCACCTGCGTAGCGAAAATGAAACACTGCGAACTGTGGCTGCCGCGGCGGGCAAGGTCGATGTGTCAACGGGGACGCGGGCAACGCCCGAGCCGATAAACGGGCCGCAGGAGGGAACGGTTCGTGCCGAGGCATTGGGCGACGAGACGCGGCGAGAGATCGCCTCCCGTGAAGCTGCCGAAGCGAAAATCGCCGAACTCGAATCTCGCCTGCCCACACGCGACGGCGAGGTGCTCACGTCCTTCGGGCGCATCGAAGAAATGGGGAGGCGCGCTGGGAAAGCCGTTACGTTTCTTGCGCGGCAGGCCGCTGCGCAGACCGCGGCTCAGAAACCGGGAGGAAAGCCCGTGACCGATCTGACGAAGGATGAGCAATCTACGTTCGCGGAATTCTTCGGCCAACTCGGCGAACTGCGCGCCGTGGAAAACGACCCGCGCGAGATCGCGCGCTTCCAAGCGACGACGCTGCGTGAAGTGCTCGGCCTCGACGACGCCACGTCTGGACGGGTCAGCGCTTTCCTCGAAGCCGAATTCGCACGCCTCAAGGCGCAGCAACTCACCGCAAGCTTTCGGCCCGAAAACGAGCCGGGCGATTGGTACCGTCGCCGCGACGCCGCGATGACCGAACTCGCCGCTCGGCTGCGCCCACTGCTTCCTGCGAATCACGCGCAACTCCCGTTGCTTCCCGGCATCCTGAGCCTTGGTGGTGGCCTGCGCACCGAGGTAAAGTTGAACCCGGACGGCCACGGCACGGTGGATGCGATCCTGCCGCTTTTCCCCACAGGGATGCTATAGGCTTTGAGATCGCGGGATCTGGCGCCGCTCGATAAACTCATGCCAATCATTCATGCACCGCCCTCGACGATCTTTATTCATAGGCGCCACGTTTTTCACGGGTGCCGCTGTCCCGCATCTCTACCACGTTTCGTCACGCGAAACGGAGCGTGAAGCGATCCAACGCCGGCAATCCCAACTGGAGATGGCATTTCAGAATGCTTCTGCAGAGCGCGACCTCAGACACTAAGAAATCCCATGACGCCGGACTACCACACAGATCAAACTATCGGGGCTCTTCAACCGCCGGAGGGCAACCCTTCGCCTGAGATGGATGCGGTGGAGCAGGAGCTTCGGGCCTCCTTGACCCGGATGCGGCGATTGTGCGCGGAGTTGTTACGGCAACACACACGGGCAGAGGTGGAAGGGATGCTTGAGAGAGCGCTTTTACCACCGCCAAAGGTTAGTCCTGTGGACGGGGTGGGGCCGGAACGCTACGCAGCCGAGTACCGTAAGGCGGAGGAAGCGCTGCGGCGGGAGCGGCAGGAGGTTCTGGGGGTGACGGATGTGGTTAAAGCGTTGCTAATGTTGGTAGAATCCCCAGAGGAGCGGGTTCGCAAGAATTTGTCTTTGGGTGTGAAGGACTGAAGTTCAGCAGGTTGCGTGCGAATTACTGAGGAAATCGCTTTTCGCCCGAACTGATAGGAAATCCCTTTTTGCGCACGCATGGGGGGAGGGGCCGAATGAGCATTGCGCGCTAATAGGCCCCGGTGGTTTCGCTATTGGTATCATGAAATAGATGCTTAAAATACCGCTCCGGCGCATTCGGGGAATCTCTGGTAGGGGGAGGGCAGGGGAGTGATCGACGTGTCCCCGTCGGCGTATCGCGGGACTGGCACCAAAAAAATGCAATGCTTGGCGGCAACGGCTTGTGAAAGGCGAGTGTGGACTTGAGGTCCGTTGCGCTAGACGCTCTGGTTATACAAAGAGAGCAATCTGCCATTTCGCGAGAGTACTCGTCGTGCACCAGTGCCGCTCCACGTATGCAATTGGACTACATTGACCATGGAAATCGAGGCTCAAGGCTTTCGGCGAAGTGGCGTCCGCGACGCCTGGCGCATGTGGGAAGATTTGAAATATCGATGGGACCAATCCGCCACGCAACCTAGGCATCGGTCGGGGGCGGTGACTCTAAAAGCGCTTTGAGCTTCGTTAGATAAGAGTAAAAAAGCACAAAAGCCAAGACAACGACTGCTGTCGCCATCGTCGTTTGCACCCCAGTCAACCAGTCATAGACTCCGTGTAGTACCGAGGAAACCGCTAGGCCAACGGTAAGCAGTGCAAGGAAACGCTTGCCGGTCGCAAAGCCGGTGATCACGAAATACGAGAAAATCCCTGTGAATGTTGCATGGCAGAAGACCAGCGAGAGAGAGCGTACCATGACGTTGACCATGGCAGCATGGGTGCCAATTGCGACTCCCGCAGCGCCGGCTTTTTTAGCAAGCTTTATCGATTGCAAAACGGATGAATCTCCGTACCTCATATTTTCGAATGCGGCGAAACCTAGGCCGGAGAAAATTCCAATCAGGATAGCGGTTAAGGGATTGGCTGCTTTCTTTTTGAAGAACAAGTACGCAAGCACAGGAATGATCTTCACAAACTCCTCGCAAAGTCCGACCTGCAAAATGTACCCGAGCAACGATGTGACACCAGAATCGCTGGCACTCATCGTTAGGTAGGCTTTAGGCAATACCTTATCGTATGAGACTAGGAGGGAAGGGATACCCACCACGCCAGTAAAGAAAAGAGAAGCGGCAAGATACTTCCACGCTGCTTCGGTCCTCACAATTAAGGTTTTGAAGATCACGCCCCAGATTGCAGCAAAAAAAAGTGCAAATGCTGTTAGTTGAAACTCCTGTTTTTCGAGCGTGTTAATGAGAAGAGGAACTGCTGCGAGACAGGCTACCGTCCAAAAATATGGATCTGCCGCTATGTGGCTGATGAGGTGTTTGTCGACAGGAAATACCTCTTGGTGAAAGTTGACACTTTTTAGATCTGAAAGAAAAACCGACGCGCCGTCTGTTACTTTGCCCAGCGAGGTCACGCCCATGTCACGCGCACCGTGCAGAGCTCTGTGAATCGCTTCGGATTTGTAT
>CANJYI010000279.1 GCA_947478975.1 Chthoniobacteraceae bacterium | reverse complement strand
GTCGCGAGGAGTTCTGTTTTTCGGATCCAGAGTCGAGAATAAGGAAGTCCGCGCAAAAGGCGTTGCAGACACATGCGCGGCAGCTTGTTGTAAACACGTCTAATATGTTTAATGGGGGTTTCCGGACAAATACGATTGCGGCGCTCCTGCGGCATCGAACCTCGCCAACGCGGCTGCGATTGTGGTCCGATGGAGACAGTCCCATGAAAGTAATTCCCCGCACACTTTCGGTGATCATGCTATGGGAGGTCTTTGCCGCCCAGCCCGCCGGGGCCGCGCCCGCACCGAGGCCGCCGAACGTTGTTATCCTGCTGGCCGATGATGCCGGCTGGGGGGATTATGGCTTTACCGGCAACACCCAGGTCCGCACCCCGCACATCGACTCGCTCGCCCACGACGGGGTCACCCTTTCTAACTTCTACGTCTGTCCCGTCTGCTCGCCGACGCGCGCGGAAATGCTCACGGGCCGCTACTCCCCGAGAACCGGGGTGCGCGGCGTTTCCCTCGGGCAGGAGCGCCTCAACCTCGACGAAACGACCCTCGCAAACGTCTTCCAAAAGGCGGGCTACGCGACGGGCGCCTTTGGCAAATGGCACAACGGCAGCCAGTGGCCCTACCATCCGATGGCGCGGGGTTTTGACACCTTCTTCGGTTACACCGCCGGGCACTGGGGCGAGTATTTTGATCCACTGCTGGAAGATGCCGGGCAGCTGCGCCGCCAGCCCGGCTACATCGTCGACATCTGCACCAGCCGGGCAATTGCCTTTATCGAGGAGAACCGCAAGCGCCCCTTTCTGTGCTACGTGCCCTTTACCACGCCTCATTCGCCCTGGGGCGTGCCGCAGAAAAATTGGGCCTCCTGGAAGGACCGCTCCCTGACCCAAACGGCCACACAGCCCAACGAGGAAAAACCGGAGGAAACCCGCTGCGCCCTGGCGATGATTGAAAACCAGGATGAGAACGTGGGCAGAATCTTGGCAAAGCTCTCCGAACTTGGTCTCTCGGAAAACACCGTGGTGCTCTACTTTTCCGACAACGGACCAAACACCGCCCGGTGGAACGGCGGGATGAAGGGGCGTAAGGGTGCCGTTGACGAGGGAGGCGTCCGTTCTCCTTTTGTGCTCCGCTACCCAGGCAGGATTGCGCGGGGCGGGAAGGTCGAACAAATCGCCGGTGCCATCGACCTGCTTCCCACGCTGGCTGCGCTGGCCGGGATCAGCGTTGAATCGCCAAAGCCTCTGGACGGGGCGAACCTGCTACCGCTGCTGCTTCAGCACGATACACCGTGGCCCCAGCGCAATCTCTTTTCCTTTTGGGCGGGGAAGGTGAGCGTGCGGAACCAACGCTTCCGTTTGGATGCGGACGGCCGTCTCTTTGACCTCGCCTCCGATCCCGGTCAAACCGCCCCGTGTAACGAGAGGTACCCCTCCCTTGCGGAGTCCCTGACCGCCGCCGTTGAGACCTGGCGAAAGGACACCGGTCTGGCTTCTTGGAAGCCCACAAAGGGCAACGCCGTGGACCCGCGTCCCTTTCCTGTGGGGTACCGGGAGTTTCCCATCACCATCCTCCCAGCCCGCGACGCCGAGCCTCGGGGCGGCCTCGAGCGCAGCGCGCCGGCGCCCAACTCTTCGTATCTCACCAACTGGCGCTCGCTCCAAGCCGAGGCCGTGTGGAACGTGGCGGTGCAAACCGCAGGCGTCTACGATGTCAGCATCGACTACACCTGCAGGGCGGGGGACGAAGGGGCGGTTCTGCGTCTGGAGTTTGGCGGAGCCGCACTTTCGGCAAAGGTCACGACCCATTGGGACCCGCCGCTTTACGACAACCAGGACACCCTGCCACGCCCCAAGGCGGAATCCCGCCTCAAGCCCTTCGCCACGCTGCCCCTCGGCCAGGTGCCGCTCCCCGCGGGCGTCGGCGAACTCAGACTGCGGGCCACCGAGATTCCCGGCCAGGCCGCGCTTGACCTGCGCCGCGTGACCCTCACCCTCAGGCCACCCGAATAGGCCCTGCCGGGACTTGCCCAGACGGCTTCCCCTACAGAAAACTACGCCATGCACCCCCCCTCTCTATTGACCGTCGCCCTCATCGCTTGCGCTCTGACCGCTGGCGCCGCCGATACCTTTGACATCGCCGGGCGCCCCGCATTTCTCGAAACCGCGCCCCAGCCCGCCGCTGGGAAGCCCTGGGTCTGGTACGCACCGACCTTAAACAACCTCTCGTTTGGCGAGCGAAAGACGTACTTCGAGACCTTCCTAAAAGAGGGCATCAGCATTGCGGGATACGATCTCGGGGAGGTGCGCGGCGCGCCCGCCAGCACGGCAAAGTTCACGCTGTTTTACGACGAGATGGTAAAGCGCGGTTTCTCGCCAAAGCCGATCCTGCTCGGCCAGAGCCGTGGCGGCATGATGACGCTCGCCTGGGCGTTTCGGCATCCCGAGAAGGTGAAGGCGTGGGTGGGCATCTATCCGGTCTGCAATCTGGCGAGTTGGCCGATGAAGAATTCGAAGGCGCAAACGCTGGCCGATTTTGAGATGGGGGAGCCGGAACTGGCCGCACGGCTCGGCGAGTTTAACCCGCTCGACAACCTCGCCGGACTTGCCGCCCACAAGGTTCCCCTTTTCGCCGTCCACGGCGATTCGGATGTGGTGGTGCCGTATGACTTGAACACCAAGCTGCTCAAAGAGCGTTACGAGGCTGCTGGCAGCCCGATGAGCGTGAAGGTGATTCCCGGCGAAGGCCACAAGGTGGGGCCCTCTTTTTTTGAATGCCCCGAGTTGATCCAGTTTGTGCTCGAGCAGTTGAAGCGCCCCTGATCGCCAGCCCAATCCAGCGCTCCGCAGGGACCGCCGACGGGTCGGCCCAGCCCAGCCGAACACCACCCCCGGCCCCTCATTTACTGTCGCAAGAACCCCTGCCAGCTTATGGACAGAATCTCCGCATGCAGCGATCGGCTTGCAGTCATATTCCAATCGTGTTCTGGCGCGGGATCCATCCCGTGCATTTCTGAAATGACATGAATATGAGCACACCATGACCAGTCTTGCCCTGCCCACCCTGCCCGAGATTGAAGCTGCCGCGGCCGTGGTATACCGCGCATTCCAGGCCACGCCCCAGTACCGCTGGGCGCTGCTGAGCGAGCGCTTGGGTACCGACTGCTGGGTCAAACACGAAAACCACACCCCTGTGGGCGCCTTCAAGATCCGCGGCGGCTTGTGCTACTTTGACCAACTGGCCTGCCGCGGCGCCCTGCCCCGGGCCATCGTCAGCGCCACCCGCGGCAACCATGGCCAGAGCATCGGCTGGGCGGCAGGCACGCATGGCATCCCCTGTCGCATCGTGGTGCCGTTGGGGAATTCGGTCGAAAAAAACGCTGCCATGCGCGCGCTGGGGGTGACGCTGATCGAGCACGGCACAGATTTTGAGGACAGCCGCGAGCACGCGATGCGACTGGCCGCGCAGACCGGCTGCCATATGGTGCCAAACTTTCATCCGGCGCTGATGCTGGGGGTGAGTACTTATTGGTGGGAGCTGTTTCGGGCGGTGCCGCAGCTTGATGTTGTGTATGTGCCGATCGGTCTGGGCTCGGGCGCTTGCGGAGCCATTGCCGCGAAACTGGCGCTGCGCCACCGCGCCCGCATCGTGGGCGTGGTTAGCAGTCTGGCTCCCACCTACGCCGATTCATTGGCTGTCGGCCATGTCGTGTCGGCACCGGTCAGCACGGTCCTGGCCGACGGCATGGCGGTGCGTTTGGCCGACGCCGGTGCGCTGGCTATCCTGAGCCGGCATCTGGACCATGTGGTGCAGGTGAGCGATGCCGAGGTGGCGCAGGCCATGCGAGACCTCTACACCGACACCCACAACGTGGCTGAGGGCGCCGGCGCAGCCAGCTTCGCTGCCGCCATGCAGGAGCGCACCCAGTTGCGAGGCCAGGTGGTGGGCACCACCCTGTGTGGGGGCAATGTCGACGGAGCCGTGTTCGCACGGGTGCTGGTCGGCGGCATCTGAGCGCCCCGTATCCCCCGGTCGCGAACCGGGAGACCTGTCGCCTCCCTCTCCTACTGCGTCCGCCGGTCCGCTACGCCGTGGCCTCGAGAGGGCTGGTTTCCGAGCGGCTGTAATAGCCGTAGGGCGCGATTGGGTTGGCGTAGTTGAAGACGATTCCCTCCACCGTCGAAAAGAAGGCCCTTCTTCGCACCTGTCGAAGGGGCGGGAGAGGTGGCTTCGGCCATCGGACATGAGCAATAGACGCTCGCCTTATAACTCGCCATGCGCTGTATTTGTGAGGCATAAACAATCGTCGCTGCATCATGAATAACCGCCCCCTCTGGAACTGGCAGCAAGCGGATTGGCCCGAGTTCCGTTTCGAACGGAGTAAGCTGGATGCATTGGAGGCGGAGTTCCTGCGGCAATCCGGGGTCTTCTCTG
>CANJYI010000278.1 GCA_947478975.1 Chthoniobacteraceae bacterium | reverse complement strand
GACGGAGCGGTGGTCAAAGGGTACTCGGGCAAGGACCAGCACTTCTTTCTGGTCCATTTTCACGGTCCCGAGGACGCCATCCAACTGGACATGCCCAACCCGGAGTTTCAGGACTACCGTTGGATCATGCCGGACACCTTCAGCCTGGAATGGCTCCCGCCGATGAAGCGCGACATGTACCGCCGGGTGTTCGCAGACCTGCTCTGGATCAAGCTGTAGCGGAATGAAAACACCGGAGTAAAACCTCCGGCGCCGTGGATTCCTGCAGCCCCGGGCGGAGCCTAGGCGCGCAATTCCTTGATCAGCCCGGTGCTGTCGCCGTGCCGTTCCAAGGGAATGCCGAGGCCGTGCAGAATCGAAAGCCACACGTTGCAAAGGGGCGTGTTCTTGGGGAGCACCAGATGCTGGCCGCGGATGAGCCCGGCGCCGCCACCCGCAAGCACCGTTGGGCAGTTGTCGAGATAGTGGATCGTCCGGATGTTGCTGCCATAGGCCAGGACGGTGTGGTCAAACAGACTCGATCCGTCCGGCTCCTTGGTGGCCTTGAGCTTGTCCAGCAGTCCGGCGAGCAGCTCGCTTTGGGCCAGGTCGCGCTTCTGCGAAGCCTGCATGCGCTCCCCCGGGGTGTAGTGGCTCATGTCGTGCGCTGCCACCTTCAGACTGAGGCTTTGGAGCAACGCGCTGACGGGCTGCCGATACGTGATGACCCGGGTGCTGTCGGTTTGCAGGGCCGCAACGATGAGATCATAAATAACCCGCACCTCTTCGCGGCCTGCCAGGCCTTCCTTTGGCTCGGCAAGGGCGGCCTTGGACTTGGGAATGTTGAGCCACTGTTCGTCCTTCCCCAGGCGCGTCTCAATTTCGCGTATTCCTTGGAAATATTCATCGAGCTTGTCTGCATCCGTCTTGGTCAGGCCGCGCTGCAGGTCGGTTGCGTCTGTCAGGACTGCGTCCAGCACACTGCGTTTTTGTACCAGTTGTGCCTGCCGCTCCGCCAAGGGAGTGGTGTCGGTGGAGAACAGGCGGTGAAAGGCGAGAACCGGGTTGTCGAGGCCGGCGACCGGCTTGCCGCGGGGGTCCCAGGCCAGGGAGAGACCGGGGCCGTGGCCGGACTCCTTCACGTCGGGACTGTTCAGCTGGATCGAGGTGAAACGGGTGTCTCCGCCGATTTGGGCCGCGATGATCTGGTCGACCGAGATGCTGTTGTGAAAGCTTTGTCCCGGTTCCGCATACCGGTTTGCGCCGGTGAGCCAGAAGGTGCTTCCCCAATGGGCCTCGTTGGCAAATTTGTTTGAAAGCCCCTGGACGACGGTGAAGTCCGCCTTGTGACGTGCAAGCGGAGCGAGCCCCTCGGAGAGGGTGTAGTCTGCGCCGGTTTGTTTGGTGTCCGGGAACCACGTCTCGTTGGTGATACCCCAGCCGAAGTTGAGGAAGACGGCGCGCTTGGGACGTGGGGTGGTGGCGGCGGCCGCAGAGGCGAAACGGCGAAAGCCAAGGGACTCAAGGGCAGGCAACGCGATCAGGGCACTGGCGCTGCGGAGGAAGTTGCGGCGGGTGTTCATAGGATTGGGGAACGACAAGACACGAGAATCGGGGGAAACGCGCATCGCTGGGAGCGAAGAGAAAGAAGCGGCCAAATGCGAAACAAAACGCACGCAGGAAAGGTGAAGGTTCGGGTCCGGCTTTGTAAAATTGAGGGGTGGTTCTGTGCGCTTCCTGCTAAGGCCATTGAGCCATGGAACACCCCCCTTTCCTGCCCGCCCTCCTTTCCCTCGGCGCCTGTGCGCTTCTATCCTCCCAGGCGGCCGAACCAGCCGACAACCGGGAGACGGTCGGACACAAGGAAGCCCAACGCAGTGTCACCCCCGTCAACCAGACCCTCACTCCCCTGGGCAGGCAAGTGGAGCTCACCGGGCTTCGCCCCCAGGCGCTCGCGCTTTCGCCCGACGGACGGCGCCTGCTGGTCGCGGGAAAAACAAGCGAACTGCTCGTGCTCGACCCGGCTTCGGGCGACATCCTCCAGCGGGTCCCCCTCCCTTCCGACGAAGTCCAGCGTCCCGAGACGGTCTCAGCCGTCTCGGACCGCATTCTTAAGCCCGACACAAAAGGGCAGGTCAGCTACACGGGCCTCGTCTACGCTCCGGACGGAAAGCGGATTTTTTTCAGCAACGTCAACGGCAGCCTCAAGGTTTTCGACGTCGCGGCAGACGGTTCCGTGCAGGGCTCCCACTCGCTATCCCTCCCTCAGGCGAACGCGCCGCGCCGCAAACAGGAAATCCCTGCGGGACTCGCCTTTCGAAAGGACGGCAAACGGCTTTACGTGTGCGCAAATCTTTCCAACCAACTTCTGGAACTGGATCCGGATTCGGGCCGTGTGCTGCGAAGCTTCGAGGTGGGGGTGGCTCCCTACGACGTCCAACTCGTGGGGTCGAAAGCCTACGTGAGCAACTGGGGCGGGCGCCGGGTCGGGGCGGGTGACCTGCATGCAGACGCGGGCCGCGGCACCAAGGTGCGGGTAGACCCCGTTCGGTTCGTGGCGTCGGAAGGGTCGGTGAGCGTCCTTGATTTGAGCGAAGCCAAGTCCGGTACAAACGAAACCAAGCCGGGGCCCGCGCGGGAGATCCTCACCGGCATCCACGCCTCCGCACTCGCGGTTTCGCCTAACGGCCGCTACCTCGTGTGCGCCAATGCGGGGGCGGATAACCTGAGCGTGGTGGACACGCGCACGGACACGCTGGTCGAAACGATTTGGACAAAATCCAGTCCCGCCGACCTCCTCGGAGCGTCGCCCAACGCCCTCGCCTTTTCTCCAGACGGCCGGACCCTCTACGCCGCCAACGGCACCCAGAACGCCATCGCCGTGCTCCGGTTTGATCCGGCGGACAAGGAATCCCAACTCACGGGGCTTTTTCCCGTCGGCTGGTTCCCCGGCGCCCTTGCGTACGATGCCGCGCGCAAACAGTTGATTGTAGCCAACATCAAAGGGATGCCTTCCCGGACCAAAAAGGGACCTGGCGGTGTCGAAGGCTTCAACTCCCACCATTACAACGGCACCCTTTCCCTTGTGCCCCTTCCCTCGGCCAAGGAACTTCCCGCCTTGTCGGAGGCCGTCTCGCGGAACCTGCGCCGGGACGCGATTCTCGCCTCGCAGCAACCGGCCCGGCCCGGCATGAGCCCCGTCCCCATTCCAGAACGCATCGGCGAGCCGAGCGTATTCAAGCACGTCATCTATGTGCTCAAGGAAAACCGCACCTACGACCAGGTGCTCGGGGACGATCCTCGGGGCAACGGGCAGGCGGACCTGTGCATCTTTGGAAAGGAGATCACCCCCAACCTGCACAAGATCGCGCGCGAGTTTGTGCTCCTGGACAACACCTACTGCTCCGGAATTCTCAGCGCCGACGGGCACCTCTGGTCGACGACGGCCTACGCCACCGACTACATGGAAAAGTCCTTCGCCGGCTTTCCTCGAAGCTATCCCGACGGCATGGACGAAAACGGCTACGACGCGCTGGCCTACTCGCCCGCCGGCTTCCTCTGGGACAACATCCTCAAACACGGCAAGACGCTGCGTAACTTCGGCGAGTTCGCTGCACCCGTGGTGAAGTGGCGGGATCCGGAGAAGAAGGGCTCCCCCAATTTCGCGGCGTGTTACCGCACCTGGAAGGGCGAATCCGCGGAGGTCGTGTTCGGGTGCGCAACGGAGGTGGAGTCGCTCAAGCCGTACACCCCGCGGGATTACGTCGGCTGGAACATGTCCGTGCCGGACCAGTGCCGGGCGGACTATTTCCTCAAGGAACTCAAGCAGTTCGAGGCCGCAGGCGAGTTGCCCAACCTGACGCTCATCTGCCTGCCCAACGACCACACCAGCGGCACGAGCCCCGGGCAACCCACCCCGGCCGCCTGTGTCGCGGACAACGACCTCGCCTTCGGGCGGATTGTCGAGGCCGTGAGCCACAGCCGTTTTTGGCCGGAGACCCTGATCCTGGCGATTGAGGACGATCCGCAGGCCGGCTGGGACCACGTCAGCGGCTACCGCACGACGGCCTTCTGCATTAGCCCCTACACCAGGCGCGGCGCGGTGGTATCCACCCAGTACAACACCACGAGTATTCTGCGCACCATCGAGCAGGTCCTTGGGGTCAAGCCGATGAATCAGTTCGACGCCAGCGCCTCGCCCATGCGCGAGTGTTTCACCAAAACGCAGGACCTCACCCCCTACAAGGCACTGCCGTCCCACATTCCGCTCGACCAGATGAACCCGCCGGCCAAGGCGCAGCTCAACCCCGTCCTGCGGCGCGACGCCATCGCCTCTGCAAAGATGAACTTCCGCGAAGTGGACCGCGCCCCCGAGGACGTCCTCAACCGGATCCTGTGGAACGCCACGGCAGGCCCCGCGCGCCCCTTTCCGGCATGGGCGGTCACGGCAGACGCAGATGACAAACCCAAGGCGGGCCGG
>CANJYI010000277.1 GCA_947478975.1 Chthoniobacteraceae bacterium | reverse complement strand
GCCTTTCGCGGTGTCGACGCATACCGGACCACGAGGCAGACGGTGTCCACCGCCTCCGCCAGCAGCAGGGCGTCACTTACAGACTGAATCGGTGCCGAGTCGACGACGATGCAGTCGTACTGCTCTCTGGCGGCGCTGAGGATGGAATGGATCCCGCTGCGGGTGAGGAGCTCGGAGGCATTTGGAAGGATTTTTCCAGCGGGCAGGAGGTGGAGCCCGTGGATGTTGGTGGCGCAAATGGCGGAGGAAAGGCGTACCCGCCCTTCGAGTACGTCCGCAAGGCCCACCATCTTGACCGAGCCAAGGACGATGCCGTCCAAGGAGGGCGAGCGCAGGTCCGCGTCAATGAGCAGCGTGCGAACTCCCTGTCTTGCCAAGGTCAGGGCGTAACCTAGCGAACAAAAGCTCTTCCCGTCGTTTGGGAGGGCGCTTGTAAAAAGGAAGCAGTTCCGCCCCTTTTTGCGGGCTCCCAAGTGCAGGGCGGTGCGCAGCGAGCGAAACGCTTCCAATGCCTGTTGGCTTGGATCGGAGAGGGCCTGGAGGATTCCCGTTTCGGAGATCCGCCCTGAGAGCTTCGGCACTGCACTGAGAACCGGAAGGCCGGTGGCCGCTTCAATCTCCTCAGCCGTGCGCCAACTGCCCTCCGTCAGATACCCGCCCAGAATCACTACGGTGCCAATAATCAGTCCGGCAAACATGCCAAGCGCCAGAAACTTGAGGGCGGACTGTTGGGAGGGCGCGCCCGGAAGGATGGCGGTTTCGAACACGCGCAGGTCGCTGAGTTGGACGCTGCGGGCGACATCGGTTTCCTTGAGCCTCCGCAGGATGGACTCGTAGAGGGCCCGGTCCGTCTCGACATCGCGGGAGAGCACTTTGAATTCGATGGACTGCCGGTTGAGTGCGAGGGCCTGCTTTTCCTGATCTTTGAGGGCCGCTTCAAAGGCATTTTCGGTCGCGAGGGCCCGCTCCAGATCGGCCTGTAGGGTGTTGGGGATCTGGGTGGCCGTCCGTTTAAGCGCCGCCTCCGCTTCGCCTAACTGCATCGTGGCCTGGACCATCTTGGGATGCTTCGGCGTGTACTTGAGCCGGAAGGTGGAGATCTGGCTGCGCAGCTCTGAGATCTGTGCCCGGGTGCCGACAATGAGTGGGTGTTGGGAGATGCTCACGATCCTGAGCAGGGCTTCCGGATTTCCCTGAAAGCGCGCCATGTCAGCAAGGTCGCTTTCCAGCCGGATGCGCGTGGAACGGGCCTCTGCGAAGTTGTTGCCCTGTGCCTTGAGCGAGGCGGTGACCGTGTCCTGGCGGTCTTCCAGCGCTGCGGCGTGGTTGGTCTCTTTGTAGGTCTGTAGGGCTTCCTCGCTGCGCTGGAGCCTCTTTTTGAGCCGGTCAGCCTCGGCCAGCAGAAACTCCAAAACCGCGCGTGCCCCGCTGGCGCGTTGGTCTAGTTGCATCTGGATAAAGGCATTGGCCACTCCGTCTGCGAGTTTGCGGGCGGTCTGTGCACGGCCGTGGCGCGCCACGATGTCGATGAGGGAGGTGCTTCTGCGTTGGCGCACGTCGAGACAACCGGCAAGCACCCCGCGCGCCTGCTCCATGGAAAGGGTGATCGGGGAAAACTCGCGGTCTTCCTGCAGATGCAGGTCGTGGACGGCCCGCTCAAGCAGGGAGCGGCTTTTGAAGGCTTCCAGAATGGTTTGAAAGGGGGGCTCGGAAGAGGCCTGGGTGCTGTTTTCCGCATCCAATCCCAGGACCCTCCCGCGGGGTTCAAGCTGCAGGACCGCGGTTGCCTGGTAGACGACGGGAAGCCTGCGAATGTAAATGCCGGCCGCAAGGAGTCCCGCGATAATGCAGACTAGGAGCACCCAGTAGCGCTCGCGCAAAATCAGCACGAGTTGCTGCATATCGGGTGTGGAAGCGCCTTCGGAAGGAAGGGCGCCGGGCGCGTTTGAATTGTGCATAACTAGGGCGTGTTCACTGTGGATGACTTTTCGCTGACTCCCCATGGAACGGGCAGTGATCCGCAGATATCAGATCCTTACAGATGCTCCGGATGGCTTTCTCTCAGCTGTTAAATCTGTGACATCTGCAGAGGTGGTTCTGCGTGAGAAATTTGTCGGATCTGTATGGGAGCACCTGAAAGTTCCCGTTCCCGAACGTTGGTTTGATTAACCGCGAACCCGCACTAAAACAGGCTCTCCTCCACCATCACCGTATCGCCCGGTTGGAGTTGGAATCTGGGCGCATTTTTGCCGCGGGCCATCTGGCGGGCATCGAGTTTAAAAACCTGTTCGGGCATGCCCGGCAAGCTGCGCTTGACGGTGACACGGCCGGAATTTGCGAGTCTGGTGTACCCCCCCGCGAGCCCGATCCCTTCCAGCAGTGAGAGGGGGGCGTCATCTGGGAGGTCAAAGGTGCCCGGCCGGTTGACCTGTCCGAGCACCGTGAATTTCCGTTTGGTGTATTCGACCACGCGCACGGCCACCTGTGGACGGACGAGGTATTCCTTCAGCGCAAGCGTCACTGCATTCGTGGTTTCGGGAAGGGTTTTTCCCCCCACGCTAATGTTTCCCAACATGGGGAAGGGAATGGTCCCGTCCCTCCCGACCCGTGCAACGGTCTCCAGTTCCTCCTCCTGAAACACCTTGATATGGATGAGGTCGTTGCTTGAAAGCCGGTAGCCCGGGGAGACGCTCGCGGCCAGCTCGACTTTTTGCGGAGCGCCTTGGAAGGGCGCCTTTTGAGCGAGGGCGAGGGGAGCGGAGCAGAAGGACGAGGTAAAAATGGAGCAGAACAGGGCGGCGCGCCCCACCAACAAGAGGTCGCGGCCACGCCCCGCGCCGGCGAGGAATTTCGGCATAGATTTAGAAGCTGAGATTGACCGAAAGGCCGGCCCGATTTCTCTGGAATGGGTGCCCCTCCGTCCCCTTGGAGAGGTTTTTGCTGAACTCGTAAAAGACGCCCAGCGAACAGTTTTTGAACATAGCCCAGTCCACGCTCGCGCGTGTAAAAACAAAATCGTCCCTGCGGGTTGCCTCCACCGTAGTGGTGGCCGCTTTATAATCGGCCCTTTCGGCGCCGACGGAAACGGTGGCGTCAACGGTTGCCGCCAGCATTTCCCGCGCGGAAAGGGTCAGGTTTGTGGACTCGTAGTTCTGACTCCCGAGGGAGGCCGAGGAAAACACCCTGCGCCGGCCCTCCAGCGAAAAGCTGGTCTGGCCGGTCGCCTGCCAGGAGACGAGCGCGTTGTAGACCGGAGTGAACGTGGCTTCCAGTCCGGACTCAAAGTGTCTGTGCTCCATCCCGGCGGAGGCGTTTAAGCCGAGCTTTCCCGTGGGCTGAGCAACCACCCGGAGCAGGGCCTGCTCGTAGTTTTGCTGGAGGCCGCCGTCGGGGCGGAGCAGACCTTCGGTGGCACCCAGGCCCAACTGGGTCTTGGGCGTGAGTTGGTAGTTCAAATACTGTTGGGCGCGGTACTCGCGCGAGCCGAGCAAGGCGTCGAACTTGGCGCGGGTGATATCTGCGCTGAGTTCTCCGCTGATTTTCGCGGTGAAGGAATAGGAGGAGGTCAGGCCGCCATAGAGAACCTGCCGGCCCACCCGTTCGCCCGCATCCACAGAGCCACTGTGGGTGCGTTGTAGACCGAACCGAAAGCCCAGCTTGAGCTTGCTTCCGGACCACCCGCCGTCGATCCCGGCGTTTTGTTCGTAGGCGCGTTGGGCGGGGGTCCGCGCAAACCAGGAGGCTGAGCCGTTGTAGTTGGCGCCGAGACGTAGCGTGGACTCCTCCGCCCCCATCAGGACGCGGAGGGCCGGTCCGATTCCCAGATGCAGGTCCCCTCGTTTCTCCTTCGAGGAAAGCGTGATGTTGTCGTCATAAATCGACGAGGTGTTGAGTCTGAGGCTGTAGGACAGCGGCCCCTTGCGATGCATTTGCGAGTAGCGGGCCATCTCCGCGTAGTTTTCAAACGGGGAGCTGTCTCCTGTGCTGGGTGGAATTGGCGCCTGCCAAAAGAGGAGGGCCGAGCCCTCGCGCTCGCCACTGGAGGGGAGAACGTCGGCCTGAATGATCGGGTAGACGTCCTCGACTGGCGGCTTCGGAAACAGGGCTTCGTAGCCGCGGGCATTCAGTGCGGAGAGGATGGCTTGGTCGGATGCAGGGTCCAGGCCGAGCGAGTCCGCAGAATCAAGCAGGGGGCCGCCCGCCTGAAGGGGGGATGGATGCGGGCGCGCGCCGGAGAGGTCGAGCCGGCCTTCCTGTCCGAAAAAGGGGAGGCCCGGTTCAACGAAGGCGGCCGGAGGACCCGGCACACTGGCGCCAGTGGATTGTGCAAGCACAAGCGGCGCAACAAGTAAGGTTAGTGAGGTTTTCTTCAAGGAGTTAGGGTTTAAGCGTGGGCGTCTGTGGCAATTCCGGAGAGACCTCCGGCAGACCGATTTGGTCGGGACTCGGGGCGGTCAGGAGG
>CANJYI010000276.1 GCA_947478975.1 Chthoniobacteraceae bacterium | reverse complement strand
ATGCAGTCGAAGGTGAACACTGTTTCGCGGCCGGATTATGTGGGCCCAAAACTCAAGCCGGCTCAAAAGGAAACCAAGCCCGCCGGGGCAAAGCTCCAGCTGCGTCCAGATGACGATCTTTCGGCCCCGCCCAAGACGGAAAGTTCTTCCGGAGGACAGCTCCAGCTTCAGGTGCCCGCGCCGCGGCTCACTCCGCCCACCCCTCAAAACCCGTAGCGCCACACCCCTGCTGGCAGCCCTCCTCTGCGCAAGATGACCTTGAAAAAATCCCGCCCTCTGTGGGCTTCGCCTGTGCTGGCGGGAATGCTTTCAGCCCCCGTGCTGCTCGGGGGCTGCGTTGGCTACCACCTGGGCCCGGCCAAGCCCTCCAGCATGAAGGAAGTGCACACCCTCGCGGTGCCCGCCTTCAAGAATATGACGCTGGAGCCAAGGGTGGAGGTGATGCTGGCCAACTCCGTCATCAAGCAACTCCAACAGGACGGCACCTACAAAATCTCCTCGGAAAACGAGTCCGATGCCGTCGTTGAGGGAACCCTCGAACGGATCGAGCGCACTCCTGCCCGGGGGGTGCACACCGACTTCTACCAGACCAGCGAGTACACGCTTACCCTGCTGCTCAAGGTAAAGGTGGTCCAACGCTCGACCGGCAAAACGCTTTCGGAGCGCGAGGTGCGTGGCAACTCAAGCTTCTTCGTCAGCTCGTCCAGCTCGATGTCGGCTGAAAGAAGTTCCCGCATCGCCAACGTGAACCGGGACGAGCGCCAAGCCATCCCCCAGGCAGCTGAAGATGCCGCAATCCGCCTCACAAGCTACCTGAGCGAAGGCTGGTAAAGGCTTCCCCTTCGCCTGTTTCCTGTCCGCAACCCTCAGGCTGACGACTGCTCCCGTTGATCCTCACCTTTCGCTGAGGCAGCCCTCTCCAGAACCTCCCCTGCCCCGTGCTGTTTCTCGTTGCCACACCCATCGGAAATTTGGGTGACATTTCCGCACGCGCACTGGAAATACTGAGGGATGTTGACCTAATCGCAGCCGAGGACACCCGGCACTCGAGCAACCTGCTGCGCCACTTTCAAATCCAGAAGCCTCTGGTGTCCTACCACGAGCACAACGAGGCGCGCCGCACCGCCGAGTTGATCGCCTCTCTTGAAGCGGGAAAAAAAATCGCCCTCATTACCGATGCAGGTCTTCCCTCGATCTCCGACCCGGGCAACCGGCTTCTGGAGGCCTGCATTGAACGGGGGCTTCCCTATTCGGTGATTCCCGGCGCCAGCGCGGTCCTCACCGCACTGGTCGGTTCGGGGTTTTCCACGGAGCGCTTCTGTTTCTGTGGTTTCCTCCCGGTAAAAAGCGGCCAAAGGGAACGCGAACTCCTGGAGGCTTCGCTGCGCTCCGAGACCACCCTTTTCTTCGAGTCGCCCCACCGACTGCTCAAGACGTTGGAAGCGGCAACACGGCTTCTCCCCGAGCGGTTCCTGTGTGTGGCAAGGGAATTGACAAAGCAGTTTGAGGAGTACCGCCGCGGAACCCCTGCTGACCTGCTTACCCACTACACGGCCACCCCAGCGCGGGGGGAAATCGTTCTACTCGTCGCCGGTCGCACCGCCAAGGAGTCGAAGGTGCTCGCCCGGGAAGCCCGTAAAAGAGAGCGCCACACCTCCAAGTACAACAAGGGACCGCGCGAGGAACGGGACGCAGACGAGGCTTAAAGCGTGGTCACCCGCCGTGTCTTTTCACTGAGTCCTCAGAAAAAAGGCAGTGATCCGCAGATGACCCAGATACCACAGATCTCATTTACGACTTCTTCTCATCTCTTAAATCGCTCACATCTGCGGATAAACTTCTGCACAGCGGTCTTATGACCGTAAAACGCCCCCCTAGCCCCCGGCCACGATCCGTACAAACTCGAGGCGGTCGCCGTCTTTTAGCGGAGTCCGATCCCACTCGCTGCGGTGCAGCGCTGTCCCGTTGCACTCGATGAGCAGCGCCGGTCCCGGCAGATCCAGCTCCAAAACCAGTTCAGTAACCGTGGAAGCCAGAATCCCGGCCCGGGGTTCCCCGTTCAGCAACAGCGCAATGGGCCGGCCCATCAGATCACCCCCAAAATTGCGGAGTCCCAATCCTTCCAAACCGCCTCCAAACGGAGTGTGCCCAACATCCGCGCCACCTCCGCCGGTGAGCGCACGTCCGCGATTTCAAACTGTTCGGTGGCCTTTTGTTCAGGCGAATCCTCGGGAAGTGGCACCTGACGTCCCCGCACGGTCTGGTGCAGGCTCTCCTTCCCCTGTCCCGTGTAGCCCCCGGGCTCCGTATGACTTCCGGCGCTCATCATGGTGACCCCCAGCGGCGCAAGGGCGTCCCGCAAGGAAGCGGGTTCCCGGGTGCTCAAAACAATCCCCACCTGCGGGAAACACACCCGAAAGGCGCACAAAAGCTGGGTAAAGTCCCGGTCGTTGAGGGGATCCGTTGGCTCGAACTCACCCGCACAGGGGCGCAAACGGGGAAGACTCAGCGTGAACTGGGCCTTCCAGCACTTGCGCAACAGGTAATCCAGATGGGCAGCCAAGGCCATCGCCTCCCTGCGCCAATCGCCCAATCCAAAAAGCGCGCCAATCCCGATCCGCCGGAAACCCGCCTCGTAGCCGCGTTCCGGACAACCGAGGCGCCAGGCGTAGTCCCGCTTCGGCCCGGCGGTGTGGAGTTGGGCGTACAATTCCGGATCGTAAGTTTCTTGGTAGACGACCAGCGCTTCGGCTCCCGCGCCCACGAGTGCGCGGTAGTGCTCGGTCTCAAGAGGCGCCACCTCCAGCGCGACGGACGGCACCTCCGCGGCGACTGCTGCCACGCATCGTTCAAGGTAGCCTTGGGACACGAACTTTGGATGCTCGCCGGCCACCAGTAGCACACTGCGAAACCCCTCCGTATGAAGATGGCGCGCCTCGGCCGCGACCTGACCGGCCTCCAGGGTGACCCTTACAATCGCGTTTTCACGTGAAAAGCCGCAGTAGGTGCAGGAATTGATGCACTCGTTTGAGAGGTACAACGGGGCGAACATCCGGATCGCCCGCCCAAAGTTGCGCCTGGTTTGGAGGGTCGCCTCGCAGGCTAGCTTTTCCAGAGCGGCCCCGTCCAAGGGCGCCAGCAACGAGGCAAACCTCCGGAGCGCAGGCGTAGCGGGGGCGGAGGCGGAATTCCAGAAACTCATTTACAACAGTGTGGCCGATGAGACTGCCCTACCACGGGGGCGAGCGCAACTCGGAGTAGCGCTTGCATCCTCGGCCAGCGGTGCAAAGTTAGAGGTGCCGTTTTTACTTTCCGCGCCCCCTGCGCTCCCTTACCAAAGCCTTTCTGGTTTTACCCTTTCCAAGTCCCTTTATGAAACCTCCCCGCATCGCCCCCAGTTCCCGTCTCCAAGGCGTAAAGTACGAAATCCGCGGACCTCTGGCCCGGCGTGCGAGCGAGTTGGAGAAGGCCGGTTACGAGATCATCAAGCTCAACATCGGCAACCCGGGTGCCTTCGGCTTCAGAGCGCCTGAAACCATGCGCTTGGCGATGATTGAAAACCTTCGGGAGGCGGACGCCTACTGTTACCAGAAGGGGATTTTTCCGGCCCGCGAAGCCGTGGTCATGCAACAGCAGACCCGCGGAGTCTTTGACGTCACAGCCGACGATGTTTTCATGGGCAACGGGGTTTCCGAGCTGATTTTGTTCTGCCTCTCCGCCCTGCTGGAGGCCGGTGACGAAGTGCTCATCCCCAGCCCCGACTACCCACTTTGGACCGCGGCCACCACGCTGCACTCCGGCAAAGCCGTCCACTATCCCTGCCACCCGGAGAACGGCTTCGTACCCGACCCGGCAGACATTCGAAGCCTGATCACCGCACGCACCCGGGCCATTGTTGTCATCAATCCCAACAACCCCACGGGAGCCGTCTATCCTAGGGAGGTTCTCGAGCAGATTGCCCAGATCGCAGAGGAGCACCGGTTGGTGCTTTTCTCCGACGAGATCTACGACCAGATCACCTTCGACGGGGCCGAGCACATCCCGATGGCGACCCTCGTGACCAAGACCCTGTGCGCCACCTTCGGCGGGCTCTCAAAGGTTTACAGAGCCTGCGGATTCCGGGTCGGCTGGGTCAGTTTTTCGGGAGAAAAAGGGGGGGCCCGCGACTATCTCCAGGCACTCGAACTCCTGGCCAGCCTGAGGCTCTGCTCCAACGTGCCCGGCCAGTGGGCCGTCCAGACCGCCCTCGGGGGACGCCAGTCCATCGCGGAGCTGATCCGCCCCGGCGGTCGCCTCTGGAAAACCCGCCAAGCGTTGCTTGATTCCGTGCGCTCCTCCCAGTTTCTTTCGGTGGAAGCCCCCATGGGCGCCATGTACGCATTTGTCAAAGTCGACCGCGAAAAGCTGCCGAATTTTGATGACCAAAAATTCGCACTCGAGCTCCTCGAACGTAAGCACGTTCTGAT
>CANJYI010000275.1 GCA_947478975.1 Chthoniobacteraceae bacterium | reverse complement strand
CTTCCCAGACGATCTGCTTGTCCGGAGTCACCTCCTGAACCGCGCCGGGATTGATCAGCACGTTCCCGTTTGGAAGGAGTTGCACATCGTGGGCGTTCCGGTTGGGGAAATCCCAGAGGGGCGTGCCGTCTTCCTTGAACTTTACCACCTTGCCGGTGTTGTGATCGGCGGCGTAGATGTGAACCTCGGCGCGTGCAGCGGTTGCGGCAAGGGAGGCGACAAAAAAGAGGGCGGCGGCTTTGAACATGGGAGGGTTTTTCGGTGGGGAAGTTTCTATCGGCAACGAGGCTGCGGCGCGGTGCGCCACTCCGCAAGCATTGGATCTGAACGGTAAACGAAGGGACCGGACGGAAGCCACGGATAGAAAATGCGCCCGAAAGATGAAAAATTAGATTCCCCGCTCCTTTTATAGGCAAAGACCCTACTCCGCCGCGGGTAGACCCTTACGGCATGTATCGGCTTCCCACAAAGCACTCCCTCACCGGCACCAGGTTTCACGCCCGGTTTCTTTCCGCTCTGCAGGCGGTTTGCTGCCTCGCGGGCGCTGTTCCCGGTTTGGCGCAGGAGCCGCAAAAGGATGCCCCGGCTCCGGCCCAAATCAGTTTTCTGAACGAAATCATGCCCCTGCTGGCCAAGGCGGGCTGCAGCGCCGGGGGGTGCCACGCCAAGCCGGAAGGGCAGAACAATTTCAAGCTCTCGGTCTTCGGGTACGACCCTCAGTTGGATTTCAACGAGATCGTCCACGATGCACACGGCCGGAGACTGTTCTTTGCGGCACCCGAGGAAAGCCTGCTTTTGCAAAAGGCCACGGGAAGCGTGCCGCATGAGGGAGGCAGCCGCTTCAGCAAGGATTCCGAAGTTTACCGCAAGGTTTTGGCCTGGATAACGCAGGGGGCGCCCTTTGATCCGCCGGAAGCCCCGCGGCTCAAGGAAATCCAGGTCGAGCCCAAACAACCCACCCTCCAGCCCGAGGGGCAGCTACCGCTGAAGGTCACGGCGGTTTTCACCGATGGCAGCCGGAAGGATGTCACCGCTTTGGCGCTGTACGCCTCCACGGACAAGGAGCTGATAGCCGCGGAGGACAACGGGGTGTTGAAGGCGGGGCAACTGCGCGGCGAGGCGGTGGTGGTGGTCAACTACATGGGGTCCGTGGACGTGGCCCGCCCGGTGATTCCGCCGGCAAAGACGCTTTCCCCCGGGGATTTCACCCCCTTTCCAATCCACAACGAGGCGGACACCTTCATCCACCGCCGCCTTCAGTCGCTGGGAGTGTTGCCCTCGGAGCAGTGCTCTGACTCCGAGTTTATTCGCCGGAGCGCATTGGACTGCATCGGACGCCTTCCGAGCGCTGAGGAGGCCCGCGCTTTCCTGGCGGATCCGGCTCCCGACAAGCGCGGCAAATGGATTTCCAAGATCCTTTCTGACCCCAACTACGCAGACCACTGGGCGGTCAAATGGGGGGACTTGATCCGCCCCAACCCGTCCAGGGTGGGAGTCAAACCGGTATTCCTTCTGGATTTGTGGCTGCGCGACGTGTTCCGCCGCAACGTGCCCTATGACGCCCTTGTGCGCGAACTGCTCACGGCCCAGGGCAACTCCCACCAGTCCGGCCCCGTGGCAGTGGCCCGCGACAAGCGCGATCCGGTGGACGCCAGCGCGTTTGTGAGCCAGATCTTCCTCGGCGTGCGCATGGAATGCGCCAAGTGTCACCACCATCCAAGTGAGAAGTGGGCCCAGGAGGACTACTACCAGCTGGCCGCATTTTTTGGCAAAATGCGCTCCCGGGGACAGGGCATCTCCGCCCCGATCTCGGGCGAGGTGGAAATGTGGTGGTACGATCCGGCCGGCAAAGGCGTCGCCCATCCGCTGACGGAAGTGGTGCTCACGCCCAAGGTGCCGGACGGTCCGGAAATGCCCTACACTTCGGGGACCGACCCGCGCGGCCAACTGGTGGACTGGATGGTCAACCCCAAGAACCCCTTTTTCGCGCGCGCCATCGTCAACCGGATCTGGGGCGAGTTCCTGGGCAAGGGAATCGTCGAGCCGGTGGATGACTTTCGCACAAGCAACCCGCCTTCCAATCCGGAACTGCTCGAGTGGCTGAGCGCGGACTTTGTCGCGCACGGGTTTGACCTCAAACATCTCATGCGGCGGATTATGGAAACCGCCGCCTACCAGCGCAGCTCCCTGCCCAACGCCTCCAACGCGGCCGACCAGCGCAACTTTGCCCGCTCACTGCGCCGCCGCCTTCCGGCGGAAGTCCTCCTGGATGCGGTAGGCGACCTGACGGGAGCGCGGGACACTTTTGGGGGCCTTCCGGCGGGTTCGCGCGCCGTGCAGACTTGGAACCACAAGCTGGCCTCCGAGTTCATGGACGCCTTTGGCCGGCCAAATCCTAGTCTGGAATGCCCCTGCGAGAGGGAACGCAAGCCCACCGTGGTCCAGTCGCTCCACCTGATGAACTCGAACGGGCTCCAGGGAAAACTCGTCTCCGCCAAGGGCAGGGTTGCCGGCTGGGCGGTACCCGCCAAACCCCCGGAGGAGATCGTTCGCGAAATTTACCTGAGTGCCTATGCGCGGGAGCCCGACGCCGAGGAATTCAAGTCAGCCGCGGCCCACTTGAACCGGAGCGAGGTGTCGCGCTTTGAATCGGTTCAGGACCTCGTTTGGGCTGTCATTAATACCCCCGAATTTGTATTCAATCACTGAAGCTATGGCCACGCCTTCCCCCTCTCTCAACTGCGCCGGAGTCGGCCGCCGAAACTTCCTCCAGCTTGGCTTCGGAGCACTCGGCGGCTTGGGCTTTAGCGACCTGCTGCGAGTGCGGGCCGAAGCCGCCAAGGCCCGGGGCGTTTCAACCAGCAACGTCAATTGCATCCTGATCTGGCTGGACGGCGGCCCCTCGCATTACGAGACCTTCGACCCAAAGCCGGAAGCGCCCACAGACATCCGCGGGGAGTTCAAATCCATCCCCACGGCCATTCCGGGCGTCCATTTCAGCGAAACGGTGCCGAACCTGGCCAAGATTGCAGACAAGTTCGCGGTCGTACGCTCCATCTGCCACAAGGACCCGAACCACGGCGGCGGCAACCATTACCTGATGACCGGCACCCCCACTCCGGTGCCGGTGGGATGCGGTGCCTTCGTCAGCTTCCACCCCTCCATGGGTGCCATGGTTTCCCACGAGCGCGGGACCCGCAACGGCCTGCCCTCCTACGTCAGCCTGCCCTCGATGTCCCGCTCTGGAGGACCGAGCTTTCTTGGAGCGCAGCACTCTCCCTTTGTGATTTCAGGAGACCCGAGCCAGACAGGGTTCAGGGTGCGCGACGTCATGCTGCCCGCGGACATTAGCGAGGGACGGGCGCAGTCCCGCAGCAGCCTGCTGGGCTCGCTGGACCGGATGAAACGCATCCAGAACGCCGCGGCGGAGGATCCTTTGCTGGCCTTCGACCAGTCCTACAAACAGGGGACAAACCTGCTCGCCTCCAAGGAGGCCCAGGCCGCTTTCGACCTGTCACGCGAACCTGAGGCGATCAAAAAACTTTACGGGGAAAACGACTTCGGCCAGCGCCTCCTTCTGGCCCGTCGGCTCGCGGAGGTCGGTGTTTCCTTCACCGTCGCCTACTGGGGCGGTTGGGACCACCACCGTAACATCTTCAAGACTTTCCGCGACGGCTACGCTCAAAAACTCGACCAGGGTCTGAGCGGACTCATCATTGATTTGCAGCAGCGCGGCATGCTGGACAACACGCTGGTCCTTTGTCTGGGCGAATTCGGACGCACCCCGAAGGTCAACAAGGACACGGGACGCGACCACTGGCCGGGCGCTATGTCGGTGCTTATGGCGGGGGCGGGCATCCCGGGGGGATTGATCGTGGGAGCCACCGATCCCAAAGGCTACTACGCCTCCGAAAACATTTATTCCCCCGAGGACTTTGCCGTCTCAGTTTACTCCAAACTGGGGATTGATCCGACCCAGGTGCTCCACACCAGCAGCGGACGGCCGGTGCAACTGGTCAACGGGGGGCGCCAGATCAAAGAACTCTTCGTATGACCGGCGGGGATGCCGCCCACTTCACGGCGGTTGCCGGGAGCCGACTAGGCAACGGCGCCAGAGCACTGGGTCTGATGCTCCTTTGGGGAGCGGGCGGACTGCCGTGGACCGGATCGGTTCTGGCCGCCGTCCCCACCCTGACCGGGCTGTCCCCAAACGCGCTGAACCCGGGCGAGGGCGTGCCGGTGAAGTTCACCGGAAAGCTGGACGGAACCGAGCGGCGGGTCTGGACCGACGATCCGGCCATCAGCTTTACTCTGCCAGATGCCAGTGGCAACGCGGTGGCAACCGTCGCCCCCGAGGCCGCCCCCGGACTGCACCTGGTGCGTTTTGTGAACGCGGAGGGAGCCACCCTGCCGGTCCGGTTTGCCGTCGGCCCCCTGCCCCGCGTCGAGGAAAAGGAACCCAACGATGAAATT
>CANJYI010000274.1 GCA_947478975.1 Chthoniobacteraceae bacterium | reverse complement strand
TCACCGACCGGATTCTTGGCGCGAGTAAGACCGCCACGGTGAGCACGCGCACATTGTTTTTGGGTTCGGGCAACAACGTTGGCCCGGTCCGCGATCTGTTGCGGCGTGTGCTGACAATCCACCTCGATCCACGTTGCGCGACACCGGCGACCATGACTTACGAAGGCTTCCCGGTCGATAAGGTGCGTCAGAATCGGGGCAAGTACGTCGCCGCCGTGCTCACCATCATTCAAGCCTGGCGCAATGGCGGTATGCCTCGTGCGAAAGCTGACAGCATTGCCACATTCGGCGGTGCGTGGTCGGATTATTGCCGCTTCCCGTTGATGTGGTTGGGGTATCCCGATCCTGCTACGGCATTACTGGAGCAGATCCGCCATGATCCCGATGGGGATGCTCTCAGTGGGTTGATGACCGAGTGGAGTGCTGTCTTCGGCTCAAACCCCACGACGGTACGCAAAGCTGTGGAAAAGGCGGGAGAACAGTCTCATTTGAAGGACGCGATGCGCGAGTTCCCAGTCGAGGAACGCGGGGAGATTAATCCATCGAAGCTGGGCTGGGTGATCAAAAAAAACGCTGACCGCGTGGTCGGAGGCCGTAAGTTCAAGCGGGCTGAGGCTGACGGGCGGACTGCCTGGTGCGTGGTTGATGCAAAAACACCGCCTTTGCCGCCTTTACCGCCTTTGGAACCCTCGGTTGCTGAAACTGTCAGCGGGTGGATTGCGCGCATATGACCGCTGTCACTGCATTGGCGCAGGCCCTCGCCGCTGGTATCCGGGTCACGCGTGACGGAGATAATCTGGTGCTGACGGCGTCCAACCCGCCGCCGGCCTGGGTGGTCGAGCCCTTGCTGCGACACAAGACTGACATCCTCACGATGCTGTCCCCCAGCGCCGATTGTTCTGAGGAGGCTCGGCCTTCATTGTACGACAGCGGCTGCTCGATGGAGGCGCGCGACCAACAGCAGTCTCAGTCCAGTATCGTCGCGAGGCCCAGAGTGGATGATCCACCTCAAACCGAGATTGGCCAGCCACCCTCAACCGAAAAGTCCAACCACGCAGCATGCCCCCCACAGCACGCCCTGAGAGTTTATCAAACCGAAGGAGAGAAAAGCGGTAAAGCCGGTGAAGGCGGTGTTTTTGGCACCGTAGAGACAGACCCAAACCCCGGTCTTCCATGGCCGCAACCGGGCGACACCTTGCTTCCGGGATGGGGGGATCGGGTTTCCATGGAGTACCGACTTCGGGTGGCCTCTGAAGAGGAGTGCCTTGAGTGGGCAAAGGAGTTTTGGCAACTCGACCTGGTGGCAAAAGCGCGTGGTTATCCAAAGAACTGGGCGGTTCAAACTTCTCGGAACCGGTTGATGTGGAGGGAGGCTTTTGCCGCCAGAGACGAATGCCGGGCTCCGAATTTTGAGCGGTTTAGGGAAGCGGAGAGAGTGTGATCTCTCTTGGGGAATCCTTGAGCTGGGTTCTGACTGGTGTCATGTGCGGGACGACCGCACTTCCTCGTGTGAATCGGCCAAATTCGATTTTGCCTAAATCGGACAACGCGCGCGAATCCCGCGGGGAGTGCTAAAGTTCAGCATCCTCAATCGGAAGGCGAAAGAACGCGGCCTCTGATTTGGGGAGACGGCTGGCATTTTTCGTGTGCCCAGGAAGCATGGTTAGAACCCTTTGGTCGGGCTTGTGCAGCCCTTGAGGATAGCGGCATTGGTCCCCGTCGAAGATCCCCCGCGCGTTGCAATGACTCCCAGACCAGACCACACTGCGCCTTGAGATGGACTTAAAAACGGTACTCCTGGAAATAAACGCAATGGAGGCAGACGGGATTGTTGACCGTTACGCCATTGGGGGGGCCGTCGGTGCGACCTTCTACCTCGAACCGGTTGCCACCCTGGACGTGGACATTTTTATCTCGTTCCAGGCACAGCCGGGGAGTTTGCTGATCAGCCCTGAGCCTGTGTTCAAATATCTCACCGAGCGTGGGGCGCGAATTGAGGGTGAGTACCTGATCATCGCGGACTGGCCTGTTCAATTTCTACCCCCTACCGGACCGCTGGTGGAGGAGGCGCTTGGGGAAGCAGTGGAAGTTGAGGTTGAGGAAATAAAAACGAGAGTTTTTACGGCCGAACATCTTGCCGCTATCGCCCTCCAAACAGGGCGGCCAAAAGACAAAGCGCGACTGTTACAATTTATAGAGTCGGGCGCGCTGTCTGCGGAGCGATTCCAGAACATTCTTGAACGGCACGCACTCGCCGGCAGTTGGAGGAAATTTGAGCAACAATTCCTTGAGTTATGACCTTTGAAATCGCCCAGATCATCAAAAGTAAGCAGGCCTATCGTGCACAGTTGGCAGCCCGCCCGATAGCCGAAAAGCTACGGATTTTGGAGGAATTACGCAAGCGGGCCCTAGCAATCGCAGCCAGTCGCAAAAAATGAATGCGCTGTGACAGCAGCAGGATTCGCTTTCGCCCCGATCCCGCAACTCGCGCGCGGTATCGTCGCGGGGCGCGCTAAAATGATAGGAATTCGCTTTTTGCTCCGTTGCCGCAAACCGCGCGCGCGGTATCGTCGCGGGGCGCGCTAAACCGTGTTATCCGGCGACGGCTCCTTTGGTCCGCCAGTGAACCAAGAAGCAAACACGCGGCCCTTTGCGGTGCGTTCGAGGCCTGGAATGCCCTGCCATGTGCGCTTGGTGAGGTCGATGGTGATGGGTTCAGCGGCGCACAGCGCGACCAGCGGCGCGAGCAGCAGGGCGGTGAGGAGTGCGAGGGTCATTTTCATGGTTGCTGCTTGAGGATGAGGTGGGACAGGGAAGCAAACTCACTGCAGGGGCGGCAGCTTCGCCGAGTAATGCACGGCGCGGTGGCGGTTGTCATCGAAAGCGAAGTGCAGCCACTGCTTGTCCGCGCTAACGAATCCATCAGGGTAGTTCAGTTTTCCCCGAGGGCCGTCGCAGGATTCGGCAACAAGCACACGCTGGTAGGGCCACGTCTTCATGCCGTCGAAACTGATCCAAAGCGCAAGCGGGCTGCGATGTTTCGGATTCGGATTGTGCAGCAGCGCAACGGTGTCTCCGCCGAGCGGATAGAGCGTGGCCTTCGATCCGGGGTTGGGAATGTCGGACTTCACGGCGAACTCCGGCCACGTTTTACCGCCGTCTTTCGACTCCGCGTAGTAGAGCACTCCGCCCAGTCTGTCGGCGCGGATGATCATCGCAATGCGACCATCGCCGAGTTCCGCGATGTTGTTCTCGGCCCAGCCGTTATAGCGGTCGTTGGGCGAAAGGCGGACGTTACCGTGTTCGGTCCAAGTCTTGCCACCATCGCTGCTGATGAGCACGCCGTTGCGTGGATTGCTGACGTAGTGAAACAGCGCCTTGTGCCACGGCTTTTCCTCCGGCGGCGGTGGCGGCGTGCCGGCGGGCGGACCTTCATAATGCTGGAACGGCAGCAGGATGCGGCCATCGCGCGTAACGATGTGATTCCGGATGAAGGTGAATTTCGCCAGGCGTCCGGGGACAGGCTGGGGCTTCGACCATGTCTTGCAGTTGTCATCACTGTGAATGAACCACGACTGCCAGTCGCGCCCCCATGTCTGTGAGTGAGTGCTGAAAAAGAGCGTGCTGCGATTGCCGATGGAGATGAGCTCTGTCGGACCTTGGCCCACCGTCTTGCCTTCGCGCGGAAGGCCGATGTCCACGGGTTGCAGCGGCGACCACGTCTTGCCTTTGTCGAAGCTGCGGGTGAGTCCGGTGAAGTTCTTTGGCGAAGGCTCAAAGTCATCGCCCGCCAGCATGAACAACGCCCACGAGCCATCCGGCAACTCGCGCAGCGTGGTATCGCACACGAGCTTGTTCGGTGTGATGCCGTCGTAGGGGATGCTGGTGAAATCCTGCTTTGCGTCCTTGGCAGCTTGCGCGGTCCATTGGGGACTTGGCCGGACGGATGCGGGCAACTCGGTTGGTGGGGGCGTGGGTGTATCGGCGGCGTGCAGTGCAGCCAGCGGCGCGAGTAGCAGAGCGGTGATAATGAGTCGGCGGGTGATTTTCATAGCAGTGTTGTGTCGAGGAATCAGGCTTGCTCACGCACCTTGGCGATCACGGGCTGAACCTCGCTCCAGGGGATGTCATGCGGGGCGGTTTTGTTTTCGCAGCGACGGCGGCGGTGGCTCCGGCGGCTTCACCCATGGCGGTGGCGTTTCCTGTGACGCGGTAGCTGGCGTGCGCGATGAAGTCGCCGCTGATGCAGCGGCCGGCCATCATGAGGCCGTCCACATCGCGGGCGATGAGTGCGCGGTGCGGGATGTCGTAGGGCTTCGTCTTCACGCCAGCATTGTGGTAACGGATAGGCATTTGCTTTTTGCCCCCCGGCACGATTTCTTCAACGGATAGGCATTTGCTTTTTGCCCCCGGCACGATTTCTTCAGCCTGGACGCGGGAGCGTTAAGGGAGAATTGCTTTTGCCCGATTCCCAG
>CANJYI010000273.1 GCA_947478975.1 Chthoniobacteraceae bacterium | reverse complement strand
GGCTTTGACTCTGGTGTCAGCGGGCTGGCACCCCATATCGGTTAAAGTGACGGATCGAATGCCGGAGGCATGACCCAAGGCAGCGGGCCCGGGAAGACTGGGGAGAGACGGTGGTTCGATGTAATGCGGCACTTTTGTTGTGACTGCCTACGAGGCACACACAGGGTGCGAGTGGACTTCCGTACTGCGGATCTGGAGGTCTTCAGCCAATAGGGCTCGACGTTCTGAAGGCCCTACACGCGGTAATGTTGGTTTGCCTCGGCGGTGCGTGTGACTCACGCTGTACTTTGGATGCTGCGGGAAGTGCCACGCCCAGATTGCAGTGAGGTCGCCGCCTTTCCTCTCAAGCAAGTCGATGGCGGAGCTGGCGAAGCGATCTTCGGGAGATTCGGGAGATTCGGGAGATTCGGGAGCTTCGGTGATGTAAGGCGGATATTGGCCGAGTTCGCCTACGAAGAGCGGCATGCCAGCCTGGGTCAGTGCGGCGCCTTCCGCTCGCACGAATCGATCGGCGGCCGAGAGGTGGACCACCGACGCGAGCAGAGGAGTGATAAGCAGGGGCAGGGTGGGGCGCATGGTCAGTTCGGGAGGGTCAGCTTGCCGAAGCGGATCGAACGGCGGCCGGACTTCTCGGTGCCGCTGTCCCATACGGCGCGGAACTCGCCAGGTGCGATCTCGAGGAGCGTGGGATAGGAGTTGTGGATGCCGGCGTCAAAGAAGGAGCGCTCTTCGCTCCACGCTCCGTTCACAGCCTTCGTCTTGTACCTTAAGGCCATTCGGCTCCACGCGGGACCGTCATTGTAGACGTAGAGTTGCGAGCCCTTGCACGACTGGCCGAACCATCCTTCCGAGACGCTGTTCCAAAGGTCGGGCTCTTTCTGGGCGATGCTCCACGTCTTGCCGTAATCGGTGCTGGTGCTGGACCAGGCGCGGGGAGGATTGAGGGCGCCCCCTTCCTTGCCGCCCTCTGATGTGCGCATGACCATCTTGAGGTGCTGCTGCTCGTTGGTGATGGCGATCTGGCCCTCGTGCAGGAAGATCTTCCCTGGCTGTGACTGCGGCACGTATCCGCCGAGATGCCAATCGAGCAGGCTGGTGCTGCGCAGGACGAATTGCTCGCGCTGGCCGAGCGGATCGGCGCGTTTGGTGTTACGGTGGGCCGGGAGCAGGTAGATCGGCTGGCCATTCTCGATAACGCGCTGGATCTCACCGAGAATGACCAAGGGGCCGGTGTAATTCATGGCGAGTTCGACGGGGTTCCAGGATCGTCCGCCGTCGCCGCTATAAGCGGCGGCTAGATGCGAGTCCTCGCTGTCGGCATAGCTCAGGGGGCAACGCATGGCGAAGCACCACAGCACCTCTTGGCCCGGCGGCTTGTAGAGCACCGCGTTGCAATAAGCGAACTGCATCGCGCCATGCCGTTGCTCGTGGTCGAAGATCGTGCTTGGGATGCTCCACGAGTCGCCGTCGTTGCCGGAAACGATGGCGTCAATGCTTCCCATGTCGCCCTTGCCCGCGATGCCCTTCTGGTATGCCACGACGAGGTGCGTCTCCTTCCACTGGGCGATGCTGGGCTGCCCGAGCAGGGAGGCCCGCGCCTCCTGGTCGGCGGTCCGCACGACACGTACGTCCCGGACGTCGCCAGTGGAAGGGGCTTTGGCGGCCGGTTCAGCGGCGTGAAGGGATGCCAGCGACGCAAGTAGTAAGGCGGGAATGAAGAGGAGGGAGTGTTTCATTGTGCGGAATGCAGACTCAGCTTCAGGTGTTTGAATTCCATCACCTGCGCGCCGGGCATGGTGAGCGGTTCGAGAGTGATTTTGGCCGGGCCTGTAGGGATCTTGAGGGCGCCGGCTTTCAGCGTACCCCACTCGCGATTGCGGTATGTCTTCATTCCCGCTTCGTCTCGATTTGGGAGCGGGATTTCCGGTGCGGGCGCTGGGGGAAGGGTCATCTCGAGGGATTCGCTGCCAACGCTAATGCGTAAGCGTGAACCTGCGTCGGCAGGAAGAGAGGCAAACGCGAGTTCGATCTCATAAGAACCGGCGGTGGCTACCTCGAGGTCAAACCACAGTTTCCCCTTTGTGTCCGTCCACCCCGTAATCCAGTCATTGGAGAAGCCGGGTCCGCTGGCGAACTTCAGCGGCTTATCCAAGTATGCTTGAGGCGCGTGCAGTTCGACTGGGTTGTGCTGCGGATATCCTACGGGCAATGGCAAACGCCGCAGGGGATCCTGTGAGATGTCGGCGAACCATGCATCGTATTGTGCACTGAGTTGGGCCACGATGTCGGCGTTTTCTGCCGCGATGTTCCGTGTCTCACCGGGGTCGGCTTCCATGTCGTAGAGCTCCCAAAGCTTGGCGCTTGCGTCCTTCGCTATCACGCCTGAGCCGGCGGCCTTTCCTGTAATTTCGCGCACGAGTCGGTACCGCTGCGTGCGCACGGCCCCGGGGAACTTATTGGTTTCGTCGATGGGATTGTGCGTGAAAAGAGTGCGCTCCGGCCATGCGGCGCGGTCGGCCTTTTCCAAAAGTGCCCGCAGTCTGAGGCCATCGACTTTTGGCCCCTCTGGCGCCTTAACGCTGCAGAGATCCAGAAGTGTCGGAAACAGATCAATGTGGGAAACGATGGGTTTCACAAGATGTGGCTGCCATTTCGCCTTCGGCCAGCGAATAAACAGCGGTACGCGAGTGCCGCCTTCGTGGACGCTCGTTTTGCCGCCGCGCATTCCGGCGTTGTAGGTCTTTACTCCTGCCGTGCCCCCGTTGTCGGTGAGGAAGAGGACGATGGTGTCATCCGCGAGCTTCAACGATTCCAAGTGTGAGAGCAGACGGCCCACATTGTCATCGATATTCTCGCACATGCCGTAAAAGGCAGCCAAAGAGTCCTCGAACCCTCTTGCCTTAAATTTGTCGAAGTATTTGTCCGGCACCTGATACGGGGAATGCGGCGCATTGTAGGAGAGATAACAGAAGAACGGCTGGGTTTTGCTCGCTGTGATAAACTGCATCGCCTCATCGGTAAGTACATCAGTGATATACCCTTTGGTCTGCTCCGGCTTCGAACCACGGAGGAGGACTGGATCGAAGTAGTTGTTCCAATGCCCATTATTAAACCCAAAAGCCTCGTCGAACCCCTGGCCGATCGGTGTGTACGGATACTGCTCTCCGTTGTGCCACTTCCCGATGCAGGCGGAGCGATAGCCGCCCTCGTGAAGGGCCTCCGCCATAGTCACCTCGGACGGTTTCATCGCTTCTTTATTGTGCGTCACACCGTGGCACCCCGTGCGCAGCGGCCAACGTCCCGTGAGCAACGCCGCCCGGGTGGGCGCGCAGAACGAGTTCACATAAAAACGGTCAAACCGCACGCTCTCCATGCCGAGTTTGTCGATGTGCGGTGTTTGCAGGTGCGTGTTGCCGTGGAGGGAAAAGTCTCCATAACCCTGGTCATCGGTGATGATGAGGAGCACGTTGGGCTTTGTTCCGGAAGCTTGCAGCGCCGTGAGCGGTGCGAGCAGCAGGGCGGCGCTCAATGCGATGTTCTTGGGCAGGAAGTTGTGCATCGGGTTTCAGGGCGTGGCCGTGATCTTCAGACGGCGGAACTCCAGCGCACCGGCCTTTTCGCCCTCGGGGCCTCCTGAGTCGCCACCGAAGCCGATGTTGGCCTTTGGCTCAGCCGCGACCGAATGCTTCGCTATCCAGGTGCGACCGTTGAACTCGACGGTGATGGTTTCGTCCTTGAGCACGATGTGGACGGGATGCCAGTCGCGGTCGGCAAGGGTAATTTTTTCGCGCACCAGGTCCACATTCTCGCCTTTTTTGGGATGGGCGATGATACGGAACACTTCGCGGCCCATGACAAAATTGAGGATGTGGCTGCGTTCGCGGTTGCCGTCGATGGGAAGGCTGGCGAAAGTCGCTTTGCCCTCGAGCCGGAAATCAAAGCGGACATCAGCTTCTGTGAATGCAAAGCGGCGCTGCTTCACCGGGCCGTGCCGGCGCTCGCCGGACTCAAAGGCGCGCAGCACACCGTCCTTTGCCGTCCAGGTGCCGAGCCCCCAATGCCAGTCGGAGGAAAGAGCCTGGTCGAATGTTTCTTCGAGCACGACCGATGGCTCGGCACTCATTGCAAGCGTGGAACCCAAGATGAGTGAGAGGAGGATGGTGGAGATGGTTCTCATGCGCGTGTGGTTTTGTCTGCAGGCTATTGACGGACAAGAATAGATTGGTCAACCCCTCCCTTGGCACTCTGCGTGGCGACATATTCCACAAGGTCGCGGAGTTCTTGGCGGACCATGGAAGACCAGCGGTGGCATGGCAGAGCTGGAGCTGCGCTGTGTGACGTCGGCTTTGAGCATCACCCAAGCTGGCTGGCCGTGATGGTGCTCACGCCAGAGTCCGTCCTCATACCACGGCTTGCGAAACGTTGGAGTCAGACGCGAAGCGTGTCCGTCCACCCAGAGCGCACCGCTATGCCAGCCGTAGGCGCCGTCC
>CANJYI010000272.1 GCA_947478975.1 Chthoniobacteraceae bacterium | reverse complement strand
TACGGGATTCTTCGGGATGAGGCTTCCGAAGTGGTGCGTCTGGCCACGGGTCCGGCGACCGAGGTCAGGCTGAAGCGGAGTGAGATTTCGGGTTTGACCGAGGGGATGATGTCCTTGATGCCGCCCGGCTTTGACGGCGTGCTGGCGCCGGGGGAGCTGGCCGATCTAGTCGCTTATTTGCAGGTATTAAGGTAAACTCATTCACGTTTCGCTGAACGGCGCTCCATCAAACAACAAAAGCCATGATCACCCGCCGCCGCACGTTAAAAGCCCTCGCTGGAATTGGGATCGGCTCGCTTGTCGGTCGCGCTGCACCCGTTGAAAACGCCGTGGTGCTCGAAAACAAACGCCCGGGAACGCGTTCCTGGCTGTTGGAGCGGCCGCTTCTGGAGGCGGGCGCAAAGTATCGGAGCGGCGGAATCGAGGGGTATGCATCCAGCCCGAGCGTCAAGGCGGGTGAGACCGTCCGATTCCACGTCAACACCCGGCCGGCTGGCCGGTGGGCCCTGGAGATTTATCGGATGGGTTGGTACGGCGGCGACGGCGCGCGTTCCTGCGCAAAGCTTGGCCCGTTTGAGGGTGTCGAGCAGCCGGAGCCCGGGCTGGGTGAAAAACGGGTCCGTGTGTGCGAATGGCCGTCCGCCGCCGAGTGGACGGTCCCGGCGGACGCTCTAAGCGGGGTGTACCTCGGCAAACTGAGTGTGGGCGAGGACGGGCCCCAGAGTTACGTGATTTTTGTGGTCAGGGACAGCCGGCCGGCTGGGCTGATTTTCCAGTGCAGCGACTTCACCTGGCAGGCTTACAACCGCTGGCCCAGCCAGTTTTCGCTCTACGACGACGGCGCCAACCAGTGGTACTGGGGCGGCGGCGTGCAGGTGAGTTTTCGACGGCCCTACGGAAAGTACTGCCAGATTATGGATGCGCCGCTTTCGACCGGTTCGGGGGAGTGGTTTTTATGGGAGTTTCCCTTCGCCTTCTGGCTGGAGCAGCACGGCTACGACGTCACTTATATCTCCAACCTCGACACCCACCGCGACCCGGCCGGCCTGCTGCGCGCCCGCGGGTTTCTTTCCGTCGGCCATGACGAGTACTGGACCATTGAGATGTTCCGCAACCTGCAGGCGGCCGTCGCCGGCGGGGTGAGCGCCGGCTTTTTCTCGGGCAACGCGGTTTGTGGAAGGGTGGTATGGGACGAGAAGTTGAGCGCGTTTGAACGCGTCGGAGTCTTTGGTCCTCCTGGAGGGACGCGCGAGTTTCAGGCAATGCAGACGCTTTTGCACGAGCGGCCCTACGCTAACGAACTGGTTGGGGCGCACAGCACCGGTCCGGTCACCGGCGGGGCGGACTGGGTGTGCACCGTGCCCGGGCACTGGATTTACGAGGGAACGGGCATGCAGAAAGGGGAGGGAATCCCGGGCCTGGTCGGCTGGGAGTGGCACGGCGATCCCGCCCCGATTCCAGGGCTGGAAATCGTGGCGAGTGCGCCGACCCAGTCGGCACCGGGCAAGCTAAACGGGGGAGTGCATACGGCGACCGTTTATCCGGGGCCGCGTAAGAACTTTGTATTCAACGCTGGCACATGTTGGTGGGCGGACTCGCTGAGCGCACCCCCCGGGTATGTGCGGCCGAAGGTCTACACCGAGCCCAAGGGGCCGGATGCGCGGGCGCAGCGAATCACCCGGAATATTCTCGATCGGATGCTTTCCTAAGCCAAGGCGGCGGGGCGTCCGTTGCTGGGAAGAACGGGCGGTCCCAGGGGCGTTTGCGGCGCTCTTTGGGGAAGACGCTTGCTGAGCGCTTGGGACTTGTTGCTACCGTTCTGTTGCCGGATGGTCTGGCATGGACCCCTTTTTCGCAACGCTCGGCCAAAATGTTTTAAGCCGGTGGAAAGCCTGCAACTTTGACCCGGCCGCTTTTCCTGGGATCGCGAGGACTTTGCTCGAGGAGTTGCCGCCGTCGGAGCACGTGGATGTTTCGGAGCTGTTGCGGGAGTTTTTGCTGAATGATGCGCAGCCGCTCCAGAGCCAGTCGGGTTTTGGACAGCCGGAGCTGGTGGTGTTTGAGGATCCCCGCTTTTACATCCAGCTGCTGTTCTGGTTGGACGGCTCCACCGACATTCACCAGCACGAGTTTTCAGGCGCATTTCACGTGCTTGAGGGCTCGAGCATCCATTCGCAGTTTGAGTTTACCGACGCCCAGTCCGTCTCCGCCCGGCTCCGTGTCGGGAACCTGCGGATGGTTAGAACAGAGCTGCTCGAGACCGGACGCACCGAGGAGATTCATTCGGGGCGCGGGTTCATCCACGCGCTGTTTCATCTGGAGACGCCCTCGATCACCGTCGTCGTGCGGACCCAGTCGGATCCGGGCACCGGGCCACAGTTTACCTATTTGCCGCCGCATTTTGCGGTGGACCCGTTTTTCCACGACACCCTGACAAACCGGCGCAAGCAGTTGCTCGACGTGCTGGAGGCCGTGGAGGATCCGGGTTACGCGCAGATTGTCGCCGAGATGCTTGGGGAACTCGATTTCGAGCGGGGGTTTTTCATTCTGCAAAACTGCGTCGTGGCGCTGCGTTCCAGTGGAGAGTGGGAGGCGGTGTGGGAGGTGTTTGCAAAGCGGCACGGGGCCAGGGCGGATCTGGCGGCACTCACCTTTGAGGAGATTCTCCGGCGGGACGCACTGGTGGCGTTGCGCTGCTCGGTGACGGAGGTGGAGCACCGTTTTTTTCTGGCGCTGCTGTTGAATGTGCCGGAAGCCGGACAGATTCTAAAGCTTGTGGCCGAGCGGTTTCCGGGACACGCGGAGGCCACAGTGGGGCGCTGGGTCCGCGAAATGCAGGAGGCCGGGGTGGAGGATTCGGGCCCGGTTGCACTTGCGCTCCGGGGGGCGGGGCTGGCGGAACGGTGAGAAGCGGGGGAGGTCGGTTTCTTAGGAGGTTTGTGGCGTGAAATTTCAGGTTCGGCGGTGCTCTTGGATGGAAAGAAACGAGAATTTCCTTCGAGAAGACCCCTTGCCTGTGATAAGGTCTTTACCCTATGGCGATCCAGAAAAGGACAGCGTTTTCCCGTCGTTTGCCGGATTTGGTTACTGAGGAACTGGCGGCGGTACTATCATCCCGAAGCAGCTTTGAGTTCAAAGACCTTTTTGAAAAGGTCTATGAGCGCCTGAAAGCGCGCAATGCTGCAAGTGGCGGCGAAGAAATGCTGCGCTTGAGGGCTTACGAGAAACTTCAAAACCTCGTGTCGCGTGGCATGGTGAAAAAGGACGTGAAGAAGTACAAGGGCATTCCCAAGCAGTTGGCGACGCTCCAAACCACTCCGCCCCCGCTGCCAGCCCCCCAACCCGTGGAAGCATAAACAAAACTGGGACGTCTGTGACGTCTCCCGAGGCAAGCAGTGTCTGCTGAAAACGGCAGGCGGCTGAAGCCAGAACCGGCTCGGTGGAAGAATCCTCCGAGCCCATCGCCCCGCTCGAGACCGTGCAGTGCAATACGGCCCCGAAGCGGGGTTTGGCTTTTCTGGGGCAGTGGCGCTGTGAATCAGAAAGGCATCCGCAGAGGTAGCAGATTTAACAGATGGGAGGAGACCATCAGGAGCATCTGTGGAGATCTGCTTCATCTGTGGATCACTGTCCGTTCGATGAGGCGTCAGCAAAAGGGGCGCTGTTCGCTGACATCAGCCCCATGTTTCGGCTTTTCACCCTAGTGCAGGGGTGGCAGTCTCGGAAATGCTGGTGCTCTTCTCTCGCCGGCACTTGAATTTTCTACCCCAATGAAGACCGATTATCTTCCCATTCTGTTGCAGGTCCTGATCGCCATCGGGTTTGCCGCGGGCGCACTCATCGTGAGTCTGGTCCTCGGCAAGGCGACCAAGCGCAACAAGGTCAAGGACACCGCCTACGAGTGCGGAATGATCGCCGAGGAGGGGCAGCCGCGCTTCAGTGTGAAGTTTTATCTGGTGGCGATGCTCTTCATCCTTTTCGACTTGGAGATCGTTTTCATGTATCCTTGGGCTGTCATCTATAAGGACGCGATCGTGCAGAACGGTCCCGCCATCTTTTGGAGCATGCTTAGTTTTGTTTCGATCCTGACTCTTGGCTACGTGTACGCGGTCAAGAAGGGGGCGTTGGACTGGAAGAACTAGCCGGTCCGCCCGCCCGAGGCGCCGCGCGCCTCAGTCCGCCGGCGCTGCTTCCCGGCAGCTTTCGAAACAATCTTGTCCCGGAACGTATGCGCCGAAGCCTCCTTTCAGGCTGCCTTTTTCTGGCGCTGGTTGTCTTCAGCCCGCTTCTCGGGAACGGCGCGCCGTCACCTGACGTTTCTGGGGAGGTGCCAGTGGCTGTCTTTCGCGGACTCAAGGTCTATGCGGGAGAGGCCCCCAGGGTGGAGGCAACGGGCAAGGTCGCGGATGGGCAGGGGGATTTGCTGGAGTTTCTGGCGGTGGAAACCGCTGGCAGGGCCTACGAAAGCCTCCTGACTCTGGAATGCAGGCCTTCGG
>CANJYI010000271.1 GCA_947478975.1 Chthoniobacteraceae bacterium | reverse complement strand
TGCCGCGAGCGACCGGGGTGGCGGTGTCGAACACACGGAGGTTGTTGTAGAGCTCTTCCTTGACGGTGGACCAGTCGGGAAGGTTCTTGGAAAGGGCGGAGTTCTTGTCGATGTGGCTGATGGCAATGGGTTCCTGCGGGCCGTGGCCGGTGGACTGGAGCCCCAGGTACTCAAACCACAGCCCGTGCGGGGTGCCCAGTTCGACGGGGTCCCCGGCGTTCCCGATGCGATAGGAATGCATGGCGCAGTGCAGGTTGACGCCCGGGATGCCCTCGTCATGGGGCTTGAGGACGCCACGCACGACCGACTCGTCGCTGATACCCGCGGAACACTCATCGTGAATCACTAGATCGTAGCCCTTGGCGTAGTCCGGGTTGCCGTAGATGGCGAGCGGCGGCTTTGTGCTCTTGTCGTCGGTGTGGACCTGCACGACTTCGGCGTTGAGGCGCTTTTCGATGCCTTCCTTGAGGATGTCCTTTTGCTTGGCGTAGTCGTGGCAGCAGCCGCCCGTGATGAGGAGGATGCGAAGGGGTTTGGAGGACTGTGCCTGCGCGGAGGCGGTGAAGATGCCTACGCAGAGTAGGAGAGAGGGAAGCAATTTCATGGTTTTTTGGGGGTTGGAGAGGGTGGAATGAACAGGAGGGACAAGCGGCCGGGGCGGGCTTTCTTTGGAGCTACCGGCCGAGGTTTGCCTAGTGATTTTCTTCGATGGCCTTGTTCCAGGCGGCAATAAGCTTCTTCTCGGAGGCAAAAAGCGCGTCTGTGGAATCGAGGATCTCGATGGACTCGATGGTGTCACCCTGCTTGATGGCATCGACAATGTCCTGCCCCTTCGTGACTTCACCAAACACAGCGTGCTTTCCGTCCAGATGCGGGGTGGGGACGTGCGTGACGAAAAACTGGCTTCCGTTGGTGTTGGGGCCTGCGTTGGCCATCGAGAAGAGGCCGGGCTTGGTGTGCTTGAGTTCTTTGTGGATTTCATCCGGGAAGCGGTAGCCCGGGCCTCCGCGGCCGGTGCCGGTCGGATCTCCGCCCTGGATCATGAAATCGGGGATGACGCGGTGGAAAGTGACGCCGTCGTAGAAGCCGATGTGGGCCAGATTGAGAAAGTTAGCGGCAGTGATGGGCACCTTGGAGGCAAACAGGGTGCCTTCGATTGCGCCGCGGGAGGTGTGCAGAATGATACGGATGTCTTCCATCCCCCCATGTATAAACAGGAATGGTCGGTGAGGGGAATCATTGCGTGACGGAACCTAATTGTGGAAGTTATGCGCCTGTATGACCAAACGCTCCCTCCTTACCTATTCCGCCTGGCTTTTGCTGGGCGGGTTCGTCACTGCCCACGCCCAGAACGCAACCGCTCCGGCGGAGGCTCCAGCGGCTCCAGTCGTACCCGCTCCGGCGCCCGCTCCCGTGCCAGTGAAAGAGCAAGCCGTGATCAAGACGAGCAAGGGCGAAATGACCATTGAGTTTTGGGACGACGTCGCCCCAAAGACTGTGGCCAACTTCAAGAAGCTCGCCAAGGAAGGGTTCTACAACGGCACCGCCTTCCACCGTATCATCAAGGGCTTTATGATCCAGGGCGGCGATCCAAACACCAAGGATCCCTCCAAGGAAGGCGTCTACGGCATGGGCGATCCCGGCTACAAAATCAAAGCCGAGTTCAACGAAAAGAAGCACGAGCGCGGTGTCCTTTCGATGGCCCGCAGCATGGATGAGGACTCGGCTGGATCGCAGTTTTTCATCTGTCTGGATCCCGCACCCTCTTTGGACCTTAAGTATACGGGCCCTCAGCAGTTCAAATGTACAGGCTTCGGCCGCGTGGTGAAGGGGGAGGACGTTTTGCTCAAAATCGGCGATACGCCGGTGGCCTCCAACGGCCGCGAACGGAGTAAGCCGACGGAGCGGGTCACCGTGGAAAACGTCAAAATCATTTCCGCACCCGAGAGCGCGGCGCCCCCCGCCCCGGCGCCTGTTACACCCGCACCCGCGGCCAAGTAGCGCTGGTTGACTCCGTCTGCCACGTAATTGTTGCACCAAGCGCCGGGAGTTCGCATGGACTCCCGGCGTTTGCTTTGGAAAGCTCCTCCCAGCTGATTTCCTTCCGCTTGATTTCATGAAGTCCCACCCTAAATCCGTTAAGATTGGCCTGATCCAGGACCAGTGCAGCGCCACCCCAGCTGAAAACCTCGCCAAGGCGGTCTCCCACATCCGCGCCGCTGCCGCGCAGGGTGCGCAGATCATTTGCCTGCAGGAGCTTTTCACCTCGCTGTATTTCTGCCAGGTGGAGGACCACAAGTACTTTGCCCTGGCCGAGGAGATTCCCGGGCCAAGCACCCAGGAGCTCTGCCCCCTTGCCAAAGAGCTGGGGGTGGTCCTGGTGGCCTCCCTTTTTGAGCGGCGCGCAGCAGGACTGTACCACAATACAGCGGTGGTTATTGATGCCGACGGCACGCTTCTGGGGAAGTACCGCAAGATGCACATTCCCGATGATCCGCTTTTCTACGAGAAGTTTTACTTCACCCCCGGCGACCTCGGCTTCCGGGCCTGGGACACCCGCTTCGGCCGGATCGGGGTGTGTGTATGCTGGGACCAGTGGTATCCCGAGGCGGCGCGCCTCACGGCGCTGCACGGCGCCCAGATTCTTTTTTACCCGACGGCGATCGGCTGGCATCCCTCCGAAAAGGCGCAGTACGGAGAGCGCCAGCACAGCGCTTGGGAAACGGTCCAACGCGGACATGCCATCGCCAACGGTTGCTATGTGGCGACCCCGAACCGGGTCGGCCACGAGGCGCCGGATGGAGGAGACGGAATTCAGTTTTGGGGGCAGAGCTTCATTGCGGATCCGTCCGGCCAGATTTTGCAAAGGGCCTCCGTGGACAAGGAGGAAATCCTGATAGCTGAGCTGGATCTGGACGCGTTGGACACGCAGCGCACCCACTGGCCTTTCCTGCGCGACCGCCGGATTGACGCGTACGAAGGCATCACGAAACGCTATTTGGGAGACAGCCATGTTTGAGCAACGCGGACCGAGCGCACCAGTCCCCGCCTCGCTGGGTTACCGTATGCCCGCCGAGTGGGAGTCCCATGCTGCGACATGGCTTTCCTGGCCGAGGCCCGATGGAATCTCATTTCCCGACGCCTACGAAAAAATCATGCCGGCTTTCGCACGGATGGTGGACGCGCTGGCGGACTCCGAACCGGTTTGCATCAATGTCTGGGATGCGGCCCATGAAGCGGAGGTGCGCCGGCAGCTCACCCGGGCGGTTGCAAGGGACGGGCACGTGCGCTTCTTCCGGCATCCCGCCTACGAGCCATGGTGCCGCGACCACGGGCCTATTTTTTTGAAGCGCTCCGGCGGCGACGAGGAAACCGCCATTGTCGACTGGGACTACAACGCCTGGGGCGGCAAGTATCCGCCTCATGATTTGGACGACGCAGTCCCCACCCGCATCGCCGAACTCCTGGGGCTGCCCGTGTACGCGCCCGGGATGATTTTGGAGGGCGGCTCCATCGAGGTGAACGGCGATGGAGCCCTGCTTACGACCACGAGCTGCCTGCTCAACCCCAACCGTAACCCCTCCCTGAGCAAGGAAACCATCGAGCAGCGGATGCGGGACTATCTGGGCGTACGCCAGATCTTGTGGCTGGGCGATGGCATCGAAGGGGACGACACCGACGGGCACATCGACGACATCACCCGCTTTGTTTCTCGCGCCAGCGTCCTGACGGTGGTTGAGCCAAACGAGGAGGATCCTAACCACGGCCCGCTCGAGGAAAACCTGCACGCGCTTTCGGGCATGTGTCTGGACGATGGAACGCCCTTGGAAGTGCGCCAGCTCCCCATGCCAAAGCGTATTGACCGGGAGGGCCTGCGCCTGCCTGCCAGCTACGCCAATTTTTACATCGCCAACAATGCGGTGCTGCTCCCGGTGTTTGCGGATCCCGCAGATGGCGAGGCGGAGGCGGTGTTGGCGGCGGCCTTTCCCAACCGAAAGATCGTGCCGATTGATTGTCGGGAAGTCATCTGGGGGTTGGGTGCGTTCCACTGTCTGACGCAGCAGCAACCCGAGTAGCGGCCAGGCGCCGCCGCCTGGGGCGCAGCGGCGGTGCGCTACGAATCCCAGCGCTGCAACAGCGCGGGCAGTTCCGAGAGGCTCAGGATGAAGGCGTCCGCGCCCTGCCTGACCTTTTCCCTGATCGCGTAGCCGCCGAAGCCGACAACAAAATCCACATCCCCCTGAACTTCTAGGTCGCTGGCGCCGTCTCCGACCATGACCGTGGTGATGGCGCCGAATTCCTTTTTGAGCTGGTTGGCGACGATGTTTTTGCCGCGGGTGCGCGCGGTGGGACTTTCGGCGGCAAAGCCTGTAAACAGGCCGGTTGAATCAAATTGGAGGTGCACCGCCTCGACCCGTTCGATTTCGAGGTGGGCGGCCAGCGGCAGGATCGCTTGCGTGAAGCCGCCGCTGACAATGATGGGGAGCCATCCCGCCCTGCG
>CANJYI010000270.1 GCA_947478975.1 Chthoniobacteraceae bacterium | reverse complement strand
CGAAACGTCTCCTTCGCTTCGAGTTCGCGCTTTACGATGGTCATGTAGCCTTCGAGTTCCACATCGGCGACCGGCCGACGAAACGCACGTTTCGCCAGCGTGGCGAGGCACTCGCGCACTTGGACGAGGTTGCCTTCCTCGCGTGGGATATAGTCCTCGCGGAGTTGTTTCTCGCGATCCTCAATGATTGGCCCCTTCCACGAGATGGAGTCCAGGATGAGGAAGGGATACCGTGGCTGGCCCTGCTCATCGGTAAGCTTCATCTGCCAAGGGATGCGGCCGATTTTCGTACTGACGAACGGGACATTGCCGTGGCGGCCCGAGCGCGGGGTGTTGGCGGGACCCGGCACATCGTTGTAGACGTGAATGGTCGGCCGCCCCTTCGGCAAATGCGCGCGAAACGTCACGGTAACCGGTTTGTCCTCGGGCGCAACGATGTCCTGCTCGAACAACACGCGGTCGAGCTTCTCTTCATACACCTTCAAACGCGGAGCGCGGCCGTTCTTCGGCTTCAACCCGCTGAGCGTGTAGCTGATCTCATAAACGCCCGCCTCCGGCAGTGGGTCCTTCAGCAACGAGTAGCGGAAAATGTCCCCCGGCCACATCTCGAAGCGCACCTTGTCGAGCAGGCCAAGTTCACGCAACCGTTCGCGATGCCGCTCGTCGATTTGTTCCTCGTAAAGCGAAGGCTTCGACCCGCCGAAGGGCGGCACGGGTTTCGCATTCTTTTGGGGCGGCACAATTTCAGGGTAGGCCTCTTTCAAGACCGTCTCCGCCGCTGCGAGATATTTTTCGATGTTCGAGGGCGACAGCGTCAGCACCGACCCAATGCGTTCAAAGCCATGCCACTCCTGGTCCTCCAACAGAGCTCCCGGGTCCTTCGCATCATACTGCACGCCGATGAGATCCCGCAGCGTGTTGACATACTCGTCCCGCGTGAGCCGGTTGTAGGTCACCCGACCGCGGGAGGCCATGCGCGCCTGCTCGCCATCCTTCATCTTTGCCGCGATCCACTCCACCACCTTCGCGCTGTCCTCCGCCCCGGGCCGCTTCTTCTCCTTTTTTGGCGGCATCTCGCCGGAATTAATCCGCTCCATGATCTCAAGCCACTGCGGCGTGTTCTCAAAGCCGACCTTTGCCGAGAGCGTGTCGAGCCGGAAGTCGCCCTTTTGCACCTCCGCATCATGGCACTTGTTGCAGTGCTGCTCGAAGTAAGTGGTCACCTTGGGGTCGAGTGGGGCGGCTGGCGCGACAACCGCCATACCGCCAGCCGTCGCGAAGATGAGCGCGGCGGTTAAGGATGTGTAAGATGGAAAGCGGAAAGTCATGTTTTGCTATATGAGTTACGCCATAGAGGCGCCTTCCTTAGAGTATAGCTACCCCCGAAAACTCGGGGGTGCCACTCGGGCTGAATGGTGCAAGGATACACTAGACTATTGCCTGTATGCTTGCGATTTCTTCATTAGCTTGGGCGGCGACACTTCGCCGGCTCTGCGTCGTCTTCGCGACCGCAGGGGTGCTGCTGCTCCCATGCCTCGCGGCGGATTCAGGCGAGGGCTTCGGAGAAAAAGTCGGCCGCATCCTCAATCCAAAGATCCGGCGGCTCGCGGCGGAACAGCTGGACTTGACCCGGGCGCTTCCCACGCTGCCGACGGCACCGGAACCGGAGTTCACGCAACGCCTCGGCTGGCACAGCCACTTCTCCAACTCGGCGGACACTGTGGAATGGGTCGATCTTCGGCTCGCGCAGCCGGAGGCGCTCGATGCCGTGGTGCTCATCGCACCAGCCTCCGGCGGAAGCGCCGCCGCGCCCGGCTACGGCTTCCCGCTGCGCTTCCGTGTCGAACTTTTCAGCGGTCCTGATTCCTCCGAGCGCACCATCGTTGCCGATCAGACGCACCAAGACTTCCCGAATCCCGGCTGGCTGCCGGTCGTGATTCCCGTTCACGGCTTTGTCGCGGGCAAAGTGCGGATCACAGCGACAAGACTGTTCCAGGAGGAGCAACGCCACCTTTTTGCGCTCGGCGAAATCATGCTGCTGCAAGGAAACCGCAACCTTGGCTCCCTGATTGAAGCCATTGGTCCTACCGCCGTCGTTGCAAGCAGCAGCCAGGGCAGCCGACCCGCGTGGGGTCGCATCAATCTAGTCGACGGCCAGACGGTCCTCGGACCGCCGCTGGGCATGAACCCCAGCCCTGCGCTTGGCTTTCGAAGCAAACCGGCAAGCGAACAGAGGGAACGGAGGCTGCAGGAGGTCTCGGTGGATCTGGGCGGCGTTGTTCCGGTGGACACGGTGCGTCTGTTTCCAGCGCATCCCCCGGAGTTTGCGCACAGTCACGGGTACGGCTTCCCCGTGCGGTATCAAATCGAACTCCGTGAGGCCGCAGATTCGACGCCCCTCATCCTGACGCCGCCTCCATCGGGCAACTACAGCGGTCCTCCGGGCGACAACGTGGTCACCCTCGTGGCTGGGGGTCAGCTCGCGCGCCACATCCGGCTCACGGTCCTAGAACCGCATGTGAGCAACGGCTCGGCAGTACTCGCCCTCGCCGAGATGCAGGTTTGGTCCGGCGGCAACAATGTGGCGCTCGGCAAAGCCGTGGAGGCCCTTGATTCGACGGAGGCCGGTGGCTGGTCGAGGGCCGCTCTCGTCGATGGCTTCACGAGCACCGCCAACATCCTCGACTGGCCCGAATGGCTCTCCGGCCTCTCGAGGCGACGCGAGGTCTTGCAGCAGGTCGCGGCGATCGAATCGCGCAAACGGCAGCTCGCCCAGCAGTGGCGGCGCTATGGCCTCGGTTCGCTAGCCATACTCGTCGCGGCGGGCATCGCCGCCGCCATCGTGTGGTCTGCCCGGCAACGGCGCACCCGACTCCGCGAGATGGAGGCCCTGAGGCAGCGCATCGCTCGGGATTTGCACGACGAGATCGGCAGCAGCCTCGGCAGTATCGCCCTCATCACGCAGGACATCCTCGCCAACGGCGGTGACAGCCCGCAGACGCGCGACGACCTCACCGAAATCAAACACATCGCGGACGAAACCGTCAGCGCCATGCGCGACATCACGCGCCTCATCCAGAGCAACCGCTATGGCGCCGACGACCTCGCCAGCCTGCTGCGCGAAACCGCCGCACGCGTGCTCCGCACCCTCCCTCACACCTTGACCTCCGAGACCACGCGGCCAGCCAGCAAACTCCCCGTCGACCGGCAACGCGACCTCATCCTCATGTTCAAAGAGGCGCTGCATAACGTCACGCGCCACGCCGCCGCCACCGAGGTGGACATCCGCCTTGCACAGAGCAACACCCAGACCCGCGTCATCCTGCACGACAACGGCCGTGGCTTCGACCCCTCCGTTGCCACCGACGGCATGGGTCTCACCAATCTACAGCGTCGTGCCGCCAAACACGGTGGCAGCGTCCGCATCGACACCGCACCCGCGCAGGGCACCACGCTCACCATCACCCTTCCCGTTTCATGACTGCTCCCATCCAAGTCTGGCTCATCGAAGACCACAAAACCTATGGAGAGCGCCTCGCCCTTGCCTTAAACCGGCTCGAGGGCATCGCCTGCCCGCGGCGCTTCACCGCCTGTGAGGACGCCCTCTCCGCGCTGGCGGAAGTTGATGCCCCGGAGGTCCTCCTCCTCGACGTCGAGCTCCCCGGCATGAACGGGATCGACGGCATCACGCATCTGCGCCAGCTCGCCCCGCGGGCCGCGGTCGTGATCCTCACCGTATTTGAGGACGACGATAAAATCTTCCGTGCGATCTGTGCGGGGGCCGCCGGCTATCTGCTCAAGACCAGCAGCACCGGAGAGATCGCCACCGCCATCCGCAGCGCCTCGGCGGGAGGTTCCCCCATCAACCCGACGATCGCCCGCCGCGTTCTGGACATGTTTTCCAGAGCCAATCCGCCGCAGAAGCAGTACGGGCTCACCCCTCGCGAAAAAGAAATCCTTCAGCTCCTGGTGCAAGGCCGCAGCACCAAAGAGGCAGCCGCGCAGCTCGAAATCAGCTACCACACCGCCGATGGTTACATCCGTGAAATCTACGAGAAGCTGCAGGTCAGCAACCGAAGCGGCGTCGTGGCAAAAGCGCTAAAGGAAAAGCTGGTGTAGGAGCTTTCTGGCTTTGCGTCAGGCCATTTACGAGTCTGCGCAGAACAACCCTTCCGCTCAGGATAATTGGTTCCTCGCTGTTTTCGGTGGGTATCGTTTTATTCACCTCGGATGGACAAGGCAGTCATCCACAGATGGCTCAGATTTCCGCAGATGTTTTTATGGTTTCCACTCATCTGCCAAATCTGAGGAACCTGCGGATAGTTGTCTTAATCACAGGTCCACAGGCTTTATTTGGGAAGGCCAACTGGCAGGAACCCCTGGGTGAGCGGGGACGGATAGGCCCCGCAACTCTCGCGCACCATGAGGCGCGGGGTCAACAGAAGGCTGCGCGCTGGTAGCGAGGGGACCGCCATCCGCTCCCGCATCGCATAGAAGGCCGT
>CANJYI010000269.1 GCA_947478975.1 Chthoniobacteraceae bacterium | reverse complement strand
TTCACCGGAGCGGATCAGGCGCTGGGGCCCGTAGCAATCCGCGAGGATCGCGTTGAGAAGCGTGGCACGCTGGATGAGGCCCCGCTCGATCTGGGCCCATTCGGAGGCGGAAAGGAGCATGGGCAGCGGGTCCAACTCCCAAGGCCGCTCCATGCCCCGGTCGTCGCCGTACACATTGTAGGTGATCCCCTGCTCCCGCACGATGCGCCCCGCGGACTCAAACCGGCGAAGCCGTTCCTGGGGCCCAAACTGCTCGAAATCTCCCAGAAGTCGCGCCCAGTGGGGCTGCACGCCCCCACCCCGGCGGAAGGCTTCCTGAAAAGCTGAGGGAGTGGGCGCCGAGGCAGCCGGTGGGCTGGGCTCAGTTTCCGGGGTTAAACGCATAAGGCAGGTGTCAGGCAGGCTGGAATCGGGCAATAAAGGAGCGCTTGGTTTATATCAGACCCACGCGAAGGTTGCCGCCTCAAATCGCGGGCTCTCTTGCGCACTCAAAAGGCCAACAAACAAACGCCAAGGGCCAAAACTCATTCTCCCGCGGTGGCGCCCCTCCGGAGATCGAGGGTAAACGGGCTCTCCGGATACGACGTTTCGGGCGGCGGCAGGAAGGTCCTCTGGGTGTGCCCGCTCAGGCTGAAACGCGAGAGCCTGCGGCTCTCCGCCTCGTAGGCGTTGACCGGCAGCGTCTCGTAATTGCGCCCGCCCGGGTGGGCCACATGGTAGGTGCATCCGCCAAGGGACCGCTTGTTCCAGGTGTCAAACAGATCAAAGACCAGCGGCGCATGCACCGGAATCGTCGGATGCAGGCAACCCGGGGGCTGCCAGGCCCGGTAGCGCACCCCCGCCACGGCCTCCCCGTTGGTGCCCGTGGGATGAAGCGGCACCCGACGGCCGTTGCACAAAAGAGCGTACCGGTCGCCGCTCATGCCACGCACCTTGACCTGGAGCCGCTCCAGCGAACTGTCCACGTAGCGCACCACTCCGCCCGCACTGGGTTGCTCGCCCAACACATGCCAGGGCTCCAGCGCGCTGCGCAGCTCCACGAAGACATCGCGTTGCTCGAAATGACCGATCTTGGGAAAACGAAACTCAAAGTGGGGCGCAAACCATTCCCACAAAAAATCGCGTCCACTCCTGCGCAGCTCACCCAGGACATCGCGGAAGTCGTTTTCGCAAAAATGCGGAAGAAGCCAGCGGTCGTGTAGATCGCTGCCCCAGCGGACCAGTCCGTTTTCGTAGGGCTCCGCCCAGAACTTGGAGACCAGCCCGCGCAGCAACAACTGCTGAACCAAGCTCATCCTGGCGTGGGGCGGCATTTCAAAAGCACGCAGCTCCAGAAGCCCAAGACGTCCGGTGGCAGATTCCGGGGCGTACAACTTGTCGATGGAAAACTCTGCCCGGTGGGTGTTTCCGGAAGCGTCGAGGAGGAGGTTGCGAAAAAGGCGGTCCACCAACCAAGGCGCCACCGGCTTGTCCGAAGCGGGCACCTGCTCGAAGGCGAGTTCCAGTTCGGCGAGGCTGTCGTGGCGCGCCTCGTCGATCCGCGGCGCCTGGCTGGTCGGGCCGATGAACATCCCGCTGAAGACCCAGCTCAACGAGGGGTGATTCTGCCAGTAGGTCAGCAGGGAACGCAGCAAATCGGGCCGCCGCAAAACCGGCGAGTCCGCGGGGGTGGCCCCGCCCAAAATCACATGGTTGCCCCCGCCCGTGCCGGTGTGGCGGCCGTCGAGCATGAACTTCTCCGTGCCCAAACGGGTCTGTCTGGCCTCTTCGTAAAGGGTCTCGGTGCGTTCGACCAACTCCGCCCAACTGGCACTCGGATGCAGGTTGACCTCAATCACCCCCGGATCCGGTGTCACCCCAAACCGGTTGAGCCGGGGATCAGGCGGTGGCGGCTCGCCCTCAATAATCACCGGCAAAGATAGATCGGCAGCCGCTCGCTCAAGCACCGCGATCAGCTCGATAAAATCCGACCCGCTGGCCAGCGGTGGCAAAAAGACATGCAACCGTCCATGCCTCGGCTCCACGCACAGCGCGGTCCGGACCAGGCTCGAAGACCGCTCTTCCGAGGACTTTGCGGCTGCGGCCTTCTTGGCCTCGGCGAGCGGCTTTTCCACCGGAGGCTTTGCGTTCTTCGGATGCGCGATGAAACGGAACTCGGGCGGCAGCGGGGGCAGTGGCTGGGTGGGATCCAGCGGATACAGCTGGGGCCGCTTGGAGTCCGTCTCCCAAAGCAAAGAGTCCAAAGGCAGCCGCAACCCCATTGGAGAATCCCCCGGGATGAGCCAGAGCCGCTTGTCGTCGCGCAGTTGCCACTCGGTCGACTCCCACCCCCCGGCGTCGCCGCGCCGCAATGGGAGCACGTAGCCGACCTCGGAATGGAGCCCCTGTGCGAAGATGCGCCTGAAGCGATCCCTCTCTTGAACCGTTCCAAGTTTGGAGTCCGCCACGGTGACATCCGCCGGTAGACACCGCTCGCGCCAGACGTAGTAAAGGGCGTCCTCGTGACCGGGAAGGATGCAGGCGGGGCTCACCCGCAGCAACTGCGCGAGGCGCTCGGTCAGCAGGCGGGCCTCCCGCAGGCCGTGCTCATAGTCGGTGGACTCATCCGCGAGTAGAAATGGGTTATGCCAGACGGGAACCCCGTCCCTCCGCCAAAGCGCGGTCAACGCGTAGCGTGGGAGCGCCTCGCCGGGGTACCATTTTCCCTGCCCGTAATGGAGGACTGCCCCCGGTGCGAAACGTTCGCGCAGCCGCCGGAGCAACTCGCCCGAGAGCACCCGTTTGGCGGGTGAAACGGCGTCGAAGTTCCACTCGGGAGCGTCGGGATGATCGATGGAAACAAACGTCGGCTCGCCGCCCATGGTGAGGCGCACATCGGCATCCTTCAGCTCCAAGTCAATTTTATCCCCGAGCTTGAGCACTGCGGCCCACTGTTCGTCCGTGTACGGTTTTGTGACCCGGGGAGACTCGTGGATGCGGGTGATGCGCATCTCGTGTTCGAGCTGTGATTCGCAGGGGTCCACCGCGCCGGTAACAGGAGCGGCGGAAGCCGGTTCGGGGGTGCAGGAAAGGGGGATGTGCCCTTCTCCGGCCAGCAGCCCGGAGGTCGGATCAAACCCGATCCACCCCGCCCCGGGAAGGTAAACCTCGCACCAGGCGTGCAGGTCGGTGAAGTCCACTTCGGTGCCGGACGGGCCGTCCAGCGCCTTGAGATCGGGCGCCAACTGGATGAGGTAGCCGCTGGCAAAGCGCGCGGCAAAACCCAGATGGCGGAGCGTCTGGCACATCAGCCACGCCGAGTCCCGGCAAGAGCCGCTGCCCCTGCCCAACGTGACCTCGGGCGACTGTACCCCCGGCTCCAACCGGATGAGATACTGCACATCCCGCTGAATGCGCTGGTTGAGGGACACCATGAAATCAATGGTCCGCAGCGAGCTCCCTCGCTCCGAAGGCCCCTCCAGCTCCCGGCGCACCTGGGCCACATAGTCGCTAAAAAGCGGGCCGGCCTGTGGGAACTCCAAAAACGGCGCCAACTCCTTGCGCAAGGCCGTTTCGTAGTGGAAAGGGACCTCCGCTGCGGCCTCATCGAGAAAAAAGTCAAAAGGGTTGTGGACCGCCATCTCCACTACCAGTTCCACATCGACCACAAACTCCCGCATGGGTTCGGGCAGCACCAGCCGGCCGTTCCAGTTGGAAAAGGGATCCTGCTGCCAGTTGAGGAAGCTCGGCCCACCGCCAATCTTGAGCGAGTAGCTAAGCACCTGAGTCCTACAATGGGGTGCCGGCCTGAGCCGCACAACATGTGGAGCATGAGAGACAGCCCGGTCGTAAGAGTACCGGGTGCGGTGAAAGAGCGCTACGTGGATAGACATGGAACCGGTTTCCTTTTTGAGGGACAACTGCGCGCGATTCCTGAGGGGTGACGATTGTGTTACGTCCAAGGCAGCCCTCTGGCGAGCACGAACCCGCTCCTGCAGTCTGCGCCTGAAGCAGCGAGCGCTAGACGAGGCAGTTTGTCCGGGAGGAATCCCCTTGGGTGGAATCCGGAACAGCCCAGGACGTCTTCCCTTGTAATCAAACCAAAGCTCGGGAGAGCAAACTCGCGGACTCTCAAAAAACACATAAACACATTATTGAGAGCAACATCCGCAAAGCACGCAGATATTAAAGACCAAAGGAAACCCTCAGGAGCATCTGTGAACTCTGTGACGGCCATCTGCGGAGCAATCCCCTTTCCCTGAGGAGTCAACGAGCAGTCACCATCGGGAACGCGTCCTGGGGCCGAACCGCCGTGCTTACTGCGGGGCGTCGCCATCCAAGGGGACCCACATCTGCAGCCTCTTCTTGTAAACAAGCTCCACCTTCCACCTCTCGAAACGTTGTCCTTTGAATGCCCCGGAGCTTTCCGCCTCCAGCTCGACGGTTGCGGCGTCCTCTCCGGTGAGACTCACCTTGGCGGGATCAAACGGTTTGAAGCGCAGTCCGGTGAGCCAGCCGACGTGCTCGCGCAGCACCCCCC
>CANJYI010000268.1 GCA_947478975.1 Chthoniobacteraceae bacterium | reverse complement strand
CCAGGACGTGGAGATGCTGGAGGATTTGGTGCTGACGGGAGTGCGCAAGGCAATCGAAGAGGGCAAGCAACTTGCCCAGTCTGAGATGGGCAAGTTGACTTCCGGAATGGGTCTGCCCCCGGGATTGGGCTTCTAAAGGCCCAGTTCGCCCGCCGTGTAAGGGGGCGTGTGCGCGGAGGTTGCCGTACGGTGGGCGTTGACGGCAGTCGGCGCGCCTCCGGCGGCCTTTAGTCCAAACTCCGCGCCTGCGACAAGGGCGAACGGAAGGATGGGTTTCAGAACGGCTGCGTCGTTCAATGGGCAATCCGGATGGTGGGGGAAAAAGGACTAGCGAAGCACTGCGGCCCAGGTCGCAGGTTCCAGAAGGAGCGCCGGTTCGTCCAGTTCGCTGCGCTGGAACTTTTCCAAAGCGTCTGACACGTCTTCCCATGGGACAAGCTCCATCGAGACAGCCTCCCCCGGGCGGAGGCGCGCCGCAGCGGTGGGCTGCTGCTCGCGAATGCTCCAGGTGTATACGAGACATTCCCGCGGCTTTTCGCTGGGCGCCCCTTCCAGAACCACCTCCACCAAATGGAGCGCGACAATGTGCTCCTTGTACGGAACCGAGCCCGGGCGGGGAATCGCAGCCGCGCTGGCAACGACGCCGCGCACCAGCTGTTTCGCCCCGGACGGAGGGCAGAAGAAGGAACGGTCCTGCGGCTTCGCGGCGGCGAGCGGGAGGCTTTTCCAGTTGCCGAAAGCGAGTTCGCGGACGGCAAACTCCCAGATCACGACGGTTTTTCCACGGAGCCGGTCGCTGCCCGAGGCGAGCTCCTTTTGGAGCATTTGCCGCGTGGCAAATGCTCCGTCGCTGTTTCTGAGAAAGGCGTCAATCGGGCGGCCCAGGTGTGCGCTGAGGTGTTCGGGAAAGCCGGCGCCCTCGCCCCAGCCCATCGCTCCGAGGGAATAAATGTTGGAAAAGCTGTCGCCCAAGAGCAGCACGTCGGCTTCCTGTGTCGGCTTCCAGAGGGAGCCGTTTTGGAATACTGGGTGGACGGCTACCGTTTGGGGAGGGAGGAGGGACTGATCCTTGGGCAACCCAAGCAGCGCGACCGTGTCGCCGTGCGCGGTGACCTTCACTGCCCCCCCAGAAGGACTCTCGGGATCGGCGGCAACCGCCTTGGGCTGGATTTTTCGCGCCACGGCCTTGGCGACCGCCTCCATGGCTTCCGGGGTCCAGTGGGTGTCAGTGCGCAGGAACTGAGGCTCCCCGGTGCGTTCTGCGCGTTCTTGGAGTAGGGGTGTGGGGTCGAATACCGACACACCACGTTCCTCGAGCGCTGTGAGCCATGCGGAATAGGAGGCGTTTTGGAGCGGGGCCCTGGCGGGCATTGCCCCGGGGGTGAAGCGGTGTGCTTCAATGCACGGTTTCACCGGAACGGGAACCACCAGAAGGCGGATGCCATGTGAGGCGAGTTGCCTTTCAAATTCCACGATTGCGGCAAGTGAGTCGGGGGCAATCGAAGCGGCGCGGGCCCTGTCGGCTTGGACGGTTGGATCCAGAAAGGGTTTGCCGTTGAGGTAGTCGAGGTCCTTGCGGAAAAAAAGCCAGCCGCCGGAAGAGGGCACCGCCTGCTCGTTGCCTGCCCCTGCCACCTGATAAAGGAAAGACTGAAGGCGGGGGCGCAGGGCGGTTGCGATGCTGGAGCGCTCTTCGAGGGCCTTTTCCGCCAAGCGTGTCGCCTCGGGGGAGGGGAGCAGTCGCCACAAATCCATCGGGCCGGTGATTTTTACAATCGCAGCCCAGCTGGGGAGCAGCCCGAGCAGGGGGCTCGGTGTGAACGGGCCACTGGCTGTTCCTTGCTTCGAAAACGACTCCAAACCGGAGGTCACGATGCCGGAGACTAAAAGGGCGACAAATCCTGCCAAGAGCAGGGCACGCGCACTCCGTGAAAAACGGGTGGAATTCAGAGCAGCCGCCGCCTCTTCTTCACGCGAAGGCGTGTGGGGCGCGGGAGGCGACGGAGCTGTGTGCTCGGACTGGAGATTCATTTAAAAGATGAAATAAATGAAGGGATTATAATCCTGCGTCAGCAGCGCGACGATGGCCACCCCTCCGAGTCCGAGCGAGAGCGCCGCCTTGGCTGGCGAAAGGGACTGGGTCCAGTCCCAGGTCTGGCGGCCGAGAACGACCACCCCCAGCGCGATTGCGAGGCAGGCGAGTGCAAAGGGCTGTTGAAGGGGAGAACCCACAATTTTGGGCGCCCATTGGGACAGGGAGAAGTCTGCCATGGAGCGCAGGTAGGACAGCGCGTCAGGCAGGGTTTGCGCGCGAAAAAACACCCATCCGACAAGAACAACCAGAAGGGTGAGCAGCCTCGAGAGAACAGGCGGCAGGCTGAAGTTCGGGGCATTTCTGGCGAAGGCCCGTTCGAGGGCGAGGCCGCCTCCGTGGAGGGCGCCCCAGAGCACAAAGTTCCAGGAGGCGCCGTGCCAGAGGCCGCCCAGAAGCATGGTGAGAAACAGGTTGAAATAGGTGCGAGCGCCCCCGAGTCGGTTTCCCCCGAGGGGAATGTAGAGGTAGTCGCGCAACCAACTGGAAAGGGAGATGTGCCAGCGGCGCCAGAAGTCGGTGAGCGAGGTGGCAGCGTAGGGTGCATTGAAGTTGCGGGCGAAAACGAAACCAAACATGAGGCCCAGACCGATGGCCATGTCCGAGTAGCCGCTGAAATCGAAGTAAATTTGGAGTGCGTACGCAGTGGCCCCGGCCCAGGCCTCGCCGAGGCTGCGCGTGGCCGCCCCGAAGGAGGCGTCGGCGATTTTCCCGCAGGCGTTTGCTAGGAGGACTTTTTTGCTCAGGCCCAGCAGGAAAAAGGCAACGCCCCGGGCAAATTTGTCGAGGGTGACCGTGCGCTGGCGGAGCTGTTCGGCAAGGAACGAGAACTTCAGAATCGGGCCAGCCACCAGGTGCGGAAACATGGAAACAAAGCACGAGAAGTCGATGAAGTTCTCCACTGCCTCCGCGTCCCCGCGATAGACGTCGATGATGTAGCTGAGCGCTTGGAACGTGTAGAAGCTGATCCCAAGGGGCAGCACGACCTGGAGCGTGGTGTGGACCGCCGAGGAGTCCAATCCGAGGGCCCCTGCCAGAGCGTTCCACGTATCGACCCCAAAGTGGAAGTACTTGAAGAAGCCCAGCGCGCAAAGGTTGCTCAGAATCGAAAGCGCCAGAGCCGCCCTCTGCGGGCGCGAGCGGCGGACTTGGGCCGATTGCGGCGGAAGGGGGTGGTCCGGCGCCTTGACGCGCCAAAAGGCCCAGCGGTTCCGTGCAATCACAAGGCTCAGCCCCCAGTCCAGCGTGGTGGTGGCCCACATCAGCGCGAGGAAGCGGGGCTCAGCCCATCCGTAAAACGCGTATCCAGTGAGGGCCAGCCACAGATTGCGCCAGCGCTGTGGCGCGCGCAGCAGGAGGCAGTGCCCGCTCAGGGCGAGGGGCAGGAAGTAAAAGAGGAACAAGTGCGAACTAAAAACCATGTGCAGCCTATCCTTTGACGATCCGGGAAAACTGGATTGTATGGTTATCTCACGTCCGCCTTATATTGCTAGATATCGAATATTCAATGAAGACGGGCGTTCTCAGACATTCAAAAGGCGTAGGTTTCGCAGTGGTGCGCTTTGCGTCGCTTGGTGCCTTGTGCATCCCAGTGCTTCTTTTCGGCAATCCCCCTGCGCAGGCTCCGGCAAAAGCGCCGGTTCACGCGGCAGTGGTAGAGGGGCGGGAGGGCTGGCTTTTTCTTGGTTCGGAACTGCGTTTCCTCGGCGTTGAAAAGTTCTGGGGGGCGCCTCCGCAAAAAAAAGGAGCCGCAGCTTTGGCGCCTTCGGCAGGGGGAGCCCCGCTGCCGGCCATCGTGGATTTTGACCGGCAGCTGAAGGCCGCCGGCGTGCGTTTGCTTCTGGTTCCTGTTCCCCCGAAGGCGTGGGGTTCAACGCAGGCTCCCTCTGGGGATTGGGCGGCGGTGAAGGTTGATTCTCTGGGGGGCTTCTACCGGGAACTGGCTGCACAGGGGGTGGACGTGTTGGATTTGCGCCCGGCCTTCGCTGCACGCGAGGCCTCGGGTGAAGCCATGTTTTGCAGGACCGACTCGCATTGGTCTGGGCGCGGTTGCGTGGTTGCTGCCCAACTGGTGGCGGAGCGGGTGCGCGGCTTGTTGCCTACCGTTCCCGCTGGATTTCACGAGCAATGGAAGGAGTTTCCCATCAGGGGGGATCTGGAGGAGCTCTCCCAGCGCAAGGGAAACGGTGGCGAATCCCTGCCGTTGAGGCAGGTTTCGGACGCCAAGGGGAATGCTCTTTCCTCTGACCCGGCCAGCCCGTTCCTGTTGATCGGGGACAGCCACACTCTGGTCTTCCATGACTTTCAGGGCGAACGCGCCGGGCTTGCCGACCAACTGGCAATGGAGACAGGAACCGTCCCAGAGGTGATCGGGACCCGGGGTTCGGGGGCGAACGCAGTCCGCGTGAGTTTGTTCCGGCGCAACGTGAAGGATCCTCGCTACCT
>CANJYI010000267.1 GCA_947478975.1 Chthoniobacteraceae bacterium | reverse complement strand
CTGCTCCGCCGCCTCCACTCCAAGGACGCCGACGAAGTCATGCCGCCCCCGGCCGCCAAGATCCAACTTCCGCAGGACGCCGCCGCCCTCCTCGAACGCTGGATCCGCGAAGGCGCCGCGTACGCCCCCCACTGGGCATTTTCCGCACCGCGCCCCGCACCGCTGCCGGCGGTGCAAAACACCGCCTGGGTCCGCACCCCGGTCGACCGTTTTATCCTCGCCCGGCTTGAGAAAGAGGGCCTCGCCCCCTCCCCTGAGGCCTCAAAACAGACCCTGGTGCGCAGGCTCTATCTCGACCTGCTCGGCCTGCCTCCCTCCCCTGAAGAAGCGGAGGCGTTTGTGCGCAATCCCGCCCCGGACGCCTACGAACAACTGGTGGACCACCTGCTCTCCCTCCCCCAATACGGAGAACGCTGGGCCCGCCGCTGGCTTGATCTGGCACGCTACGCCGACACCAACGGCTACGAAAAGGACCGCCCCCGCCAAATCTGGCCCTACCGGGACTGGGTCGTGCGCGCCCTTAACGCCGACCTGCCCTTCGATCAGTTTTCGATCAAACAGCTCGCCGGCGACCTTCTCCCGAACGCCACCCCGGACGACCTGGTAGCCACGGGCTTCCATCGCAACACGATGACCAACGAGGAAGGCGGCATCGACCCTCTCGAGTTCCGCTTCCATTCGGTCACCGACCGGGTCGGCACCACTGGCACCGTCTGGCTCGGCCTCACCGTCGCCTGCGCCCAATGCCACACCCACAAGTACGATCCCCTCCTGCACACCGAGTACTACCAACTCATGGCCTTCCTCAACAACGCCGAGGAGCCCGACTACTTCGTCCCCTCGGCAGAGGTGGAGGCCAGCAAACAGGGGGCGCTGGCAAAAATCGCAGCCCTCCAAGCCGGACTAGCAGAACAGTTTGTCCTGCCCCCAGCAAACCCAGCCAAACCCGCACAGGAAACCGGCTCCCCGGAAGAAAGACGTCGCGCCTTTCTTGAAACCCGGTTCAACGGGTGGGAGCGGGAGGAATCCGCAAAGGCCGTCCAATGGGAGGTCGCGCGCCCAACGGAGCTCAAGTCCAACATGGCACTGCTCGAACTCCAGCCCGACGGCTCGGTGCTGGCCTCAGGTGACATTACTAAAAGCGACGAATACACACTGCGCTTTGAAAACGCCCCAAAGGCGGCCACCGCTCTGCGGCTGGAAGTCCTCCCGGATGCGTCGCTTCCGGCCGAAGGACCCGGCCGCACCTATTATGAAGGGCCAAAGGGCGACTTCTTCCTGAGCGAACTCCAGATCCAAACCGCGGCGGGCTCCGTCAAGGTCAGGCGCGCCACGGAAAGCCACGCCAAGAGCGGTTTGGGCGGTGCCACGGTGGGTGCGCTCCAAACCCTGGACGGCAATCCCGCCACCGGTTGGTCCACCCACGGCGCCCAGGGGAAGGCCAACGCCGCGGTCTACGAGTTCGAGCAACCCACCGACCTCTCCACGGGGCTCCTCCTCAAAATGCAATTTGAACGCCACTACGCCTGCCCGCTGGGCCGCTTCCGCATCTCCCTCGCCTCGGACGCAAAACCTGCCGAGGCGCGCGGCCATTCCGCCGAAATCGAAGCCCTCCTCGCCAAACCCGCCTCCGCGCACTCCGCCCCCGAAACCAAGCTCCTCCTCCAGCGCTTCCTGGAAACCGCACCCGAAACCGAGGCGGCCCGCAAACAGATAGAGAACCTGCGCAACTCCCTCCCCAAAGGCCAGGCGACCCTCGTCCTGCGCGAACGCCCCGCCCACAACCCCCGTCCCACCCATCTCCACCACCGCGGCGAATTCACCCAGCCCGAGCAACTCCTCGGCCCGGGCGTCCCCGCCTTCCTCCCTCCGCTTCCCGCAGATGCCAAACCCGACCGCCTCGCCCTGGCCCGCTGGTTGTTTGCTCCCGAGCATCCGCTCACGGCACGCGTGACCGTCAACCGCCACTGGCAGGCCCTCTTTGGAAGGGGGCTTGTGAGAACCCTGGAAGACTTTGGCTACCAGGGCGAAATGCCTTCCCATCCGGAGCTCCTTGACTGGCTGGCCCTTGAATTCCGGCAGCAAAACTGGTCGGTCAAAAAGCTCCACCGCCTCCTTGTCACCAGTGCGGTGTACCGCCAAAGCTCGGTGGTCCCAGAGCCCCTTGCCGCACGCGACCCACAGAACATCCTCCTCGCCCGCGCACCCCGCTTCAGACTCGAGTCCGAACAGATCCGCGATTCCGCGCTGAAGGCCTCCGGACTGCTCTCGCTCAAGATGGGGGGTCCGGGCGTCTACCCTTCGCAGAATCCGGCCGTCGCCTCCGAGGGCACCTATGGCAAGATCGAATGGAAACCCAGCGCCGGCTCGGAGCGGTTCCGCCGCACGCTCTACACCTTCGTAAAACGGACCGCCCCCTTTGCCATGACCAGCACGTTTGACGGACCCACCGGCGAATCCTGCATTGCCCGGCGCGAGGTTTCCAATTCGCCGCTTCAGGCCCTCACAATCCTCAACGATGTGATCTTCCAGGAGGCGGCCCAGGCCCTGGGAAAGCTCGCAGCCGAAACCAGCGGCGACGATGCCGCCCGTCTTGCGCTTGTCTTCGAGCGCTGCCTCACCCGCACGCCCACCTCCGAGGAATCCCGTGCCCTGCTTACCTTTTTAGACAGACAACGACAACGCCTTGCCACGGGTGAATTGAACGCCGAAAAGCTTGCCGGCGCTCCGGGCGGGACCGCCCAGACCCACGCCCTCTGGACCGCTCTGAGCCGGGTCGTCCTCAACCTCGACGAGGCCATCACCAAAAACTGACGCCGAAAAAGCCGCTTCACAGCCATGAACTCCTCCGAAAACAAAGCCCTCCGCGTCAACCGCCGCCAGTTCTTCGATGCCTGCGGAGTGGGCGTGGGCAAGATCGCCCTCGCCTCCCTCCTCGCAGACGCCTCCTCCGCTTCGAGCAACGCGGCGCCAAGCGCGCCACCGGCGGCAATGCTCCCCAAGGCCGCTCACTATCCGGGCAAGGCACGCGCCGTCATCCAGCTGTTCATGGCAGGCGCCCCCTCCCAGCTGGAGCTCTTCGACTACAAGCCGGAACTCGCAAAACTCGAAGGCAAGCCTCTGCCACCCTCGGTCATCGGCGGCCAGCGCTACGCCTTCATTCGCTCGGACGCCGCAGTCCTCGGGCCCCGCTTCAAGTTTGGCAAACACGGCAAAAGCGGAATGGAGCTTTCAGAGACCCTCCCGTTCCTGAGCCAGATCGTGGACGACATCGCCCTGGTGCGCTCCTGCAAAACCGACCAGTTCAACCACGCCCCCGCCCAGATCTTCATGAACACGGGCTTCTCCCAACCGGGGCGCCCAAGCATCGGCTCCTGGACCACTTACGGACTGGGATGCGAATCCCGGGAGCTCCCCGCCTTCGTGGTCATGAGCACCGGCAGCGGCGTGAGCGGCGGCGCCGCCTGCTGGTCCAGCGGCTTTCTCCCGACCCTTTATTCCGGCACCCGCTTCCGCAACCAGGGCGATCCCATCCTCAACGTCACCTCGCCCGAGGGCGTTGACGCCGCACTCCAACGCGACACGCTCGACCTTGTCCGCGGCCTCAACGATCGCCGCCTTCAACTGGAGGGGGATCCGGAAATCGCCACCCGGATCGCCAATTATGAAATGGCCTACCGCCTCCAGACCTCGGCCCCCGAGCTCATGGACCTCCGCGCGGAATCTCCCGAAACCCTGCGCCTCTACGGGTGCGACCCTGCGAAGGCCTCCTTCGCACGCGCCTGCCTCCTGGCCCGCCGCATGGTGGAGCGGGGCGTGCGCTTCATCACCATCTACCACGAGGGCTGGGACGCCCATTCCAACGTCACCGGAAACGTTCAGAACAACTGCAAGGCCACCGATCAGGCCAGCGCCGCCCTCGTGCAGGATCTCAAGCAACGCGGGCTTTTGGATTCAACACTCGTGGTCTGGGGCGGGGAATTCGGCCGGACTCCGATGGTGGAGAGCAACCCGCTTTTGGGGCGGTCCCTCGGACGGGACCACCATCCACAGGCCTTCAGCATGTGGATGGCGGGCGGCGGCATCCGCGGCGGAATCAGCCACGGCGCCACGGACGAAATGGGCTTCCACGTCGTCGAAGACGAGGTGCACGTCCACGACCTGCAAGCCACGCTGTTGCACACGCTGGGCCTCGACCACGAGCGACTCACCTACCGCTACGCGGGCCGCGACTTCCGCCTCACCGATGTCCACGGCAAGGTGGTCAAGGCCCTCCTGACTTGAGGCCCTCTCGGCGGCGAAGTCGCACCCTCCCAAATCATTTCGCGCGCAAACAACTCTCTTATAGCTACATCCGCAGATCCCACAGATTTAACAGATCAGAAAAAACCACGAAAAACATCTGTGAAAATCTGTGTCATCTGCGAATGACTCCACGCGTCATCGCCGTGAAGACACCCTAGTCCACCTTGAGCTTACGCCGGAAGACGGTATCGCCGTTGGTTACGTAAAGGTACTCGTGGTTTGTACCGGCAAGCGT
>CANJYI010000266.1 GCA_947478975.1 Chthoniobacteraceae bacterium | reverse complement strand
GGGGAATGCTCCGCTTCAGGGGAATGCTCCGCTTCAGGGGAATGCTCCGCTTCAGGGGAATGCTCCGCTTCAGGGGAATGCTCCGCTTCAGGGGAATGCTTCACTTGAGGAGCCTGTCTCTGCATCTGCTTGGGGGCGGTGGCAGAGGGTACCTCCTCGTGGGCTTCACCGGCGAGATCGTCCTCGTCGGGCCCTTTTTTACCGGAGTCAACAGCCGCCTGTTGGTTGGGTGATAGGGGTAGGTCAAGGCGGCCGTCCGAGAATTCCAACACGTAACCGGTGTGGACCAGATAGTGCAGATCCGATGCGAGTTGGGTTTTGCGGGCGGCAAGTTCTGGAGACTCCGTCACGTTGCCCTCGGCGTCGGCCGGTGACTCGAGCGGGCCAAGAACCTTGATGGCCAAGTCGCGCTTAAAGATCCGGGGCGACTCTTCGATGATCTTGAGAAGGGTTGCAGGTCCCTCTGCAAAGCCCTTCGTGGAGTCGGCCCGTTTGGGGCGAACCGAGGACACGTAGAGCACCCGTTTGCGGTGCTTAAACACCTGGAGGCCCTCGTCGTTAAAGAAGTTGCGCAGGCCGTTTACGATCCCAGAGGGGTAGGCGAGCTCCTTGTCGAAGGCTTCGCGCGCCACACTGGTAAGCGCCCGTTCGTGCATTTCACGAACAGCCTTCCCGGAGCACTGTAGGACTGAGCCCGACTTCATCAGCTTGGGCAGGTGCTGCTTGCGGAAATGCGCTTCGGCATCCGCCAGCGCCTTGAATTGCTGGGGTTCAGCCTCGTCAAGGGTTGTGTAAACCGTGCTTCTGCTTGCCTGGGTCTTCCAGTCCTCCACTGCCTGCTCCGAGGCGACTACTTCTACCTCCTCGCGCTGGAATTCAAGAAAACTCATAAACCGGCTGAAGCGCTCCTCGTAAAGGCGCCGCACCGAAACCTGATAGGCATGGTGGCTGGTTGGGCCGAGGAACTGTCCGGTGGAGCGGCAGCGGGCGACACTCGTGAAATTTCCCTTCGGAGGCTCAGTCGTGAGGACCTCCTCTTTGTAGTACTTTGCCCAAAGATTGCGGAAAGCGTCCCGTTCCAACAGGGCCGGGTCGAATCCAATTGGGCCGTCCTGCAGTTGGTACAGTGGGTAGGCCGGGTCCTTGGAGGAGATCCGAGCGATGTGCCTCTCAGGCTTCTCCAAAAACATGCGGGCAGTCCCAAAGAGCGGATAAGCCTTGGCGCTTTGCCGGATCTGGCGCGCAATGTGGGACGCCGCGTTTGGCTCTGGAAGAAACTCGATGCGGATTTCGGTGGGAAGCTTGTCTGTTGGCGGCCGCGGTCCCCGTTGCTCGGGGCCCTGGTGGTGCGGCCTGTCCCGCTGGTCGCCGCGAGGCCCGCGTTGCGGTCCTGAACCCGGACCGCCTCGTGCGCCCTGCGGTCCCTCACGTCTGGGCCCTGAGCCTCCGCCTGCGCGGCGGTCGCCCTGGCCGTGGGACTGAGGTCCGCGAGATTGCGGGCCGCGTCCAGGGCCTCCCCCTGGGGGCCTTCCGGGACCGCCGGGCCTTGGGCCCCGAGAGCCCCTTCCACCGTCGTAGCGCTCGCCGGAGTCACCCGCGTGGCTCGCGTAAGGGTTCGTCTTTGGAGCTTCCTTCAGCCAATCTGGCAGAAATTTGAGATCTAATGGGAAGAGCGGTTCGCTCATGAGTTTCCGTGGGGCTGTGGCAGACGTTTTCTGGCTGTGGCTGTTGACGCGAAGTGAGCTTTTTCCGGTTCAATGGAATTAGCTGAACCCCTACATTTACCTAGGTTTTGGAAGTTACGAAGAAAAAAGACTCGTCTGTTTCTGCTATTGGCGGAGATTGGTGTTTACACAGGGCGTGGTACGCGAGTAGCGTCATCGGCTCTCAACTCACCGATTTTATGTCCCAGCATCGCAGCCTTAAAGGCGCCAGCACCATCACCGTAAAGCGCAACGTTTTGAAGCGGTTCGAACGCGTAGAACTGCTCAAGAAGCGCGGTCAATTCAAGCCAGGCGACAAGGTCATCGGACTGCGCAAGACGATGCCCGAGGCGTAGGCCTCCTTGCTCTGGGTTCGGGATAGTTCCCTGAACTTCTGTTTTTTCGATAGGGTCCGTTGCCGGAAGGCTGCGGACCCTTTCTCTTTTTGACGTAAAACGCCGTTTTGGCAGAAAAGTCCGTCTTGCAACCCGGCCCTTCTGTGTTGGGCTGTTTCCTTTGGCACCTATGACAAATCTACCTATGGATACAGCAACCGCCCTTGTTGAAACAAAGACACGTGAACTGTGCGCCGCCTTGGTTCAGTTGCCCGGGTTTTCTGACACTTTCAGAAAACATCAGAGCTTTCTGGAGGACGAGTTGGCAAAGTTCGAATGGCAGATGGTGAATGACCGGGGCGCTCTGCTGCAGCAGAAGGAGGCGGCCGGGCTTCCAATCGAACCGGCGGAATTGGGGGAGTTTGACGGTTTGCGGGACGCGTTGCTAGCCAAGGTTGTGGTCAAGGAGTTTATCGAAGCCCAGGAAGAGCTCGCAGCGATGCAAAAGCTTGTTTACCCGATGCTTGGCAAGACCTTTGAGCTCGGGAGAGTCCCGCTCCCAGAGGATTTCCTTAACGATTTGTGCGACTCCTCCTGCGGGATGCACTGACGCTTCTGCGCCAGCAGTCCGACCGCCCTCACCCAGGTCTGCTGAAGCGCCTGCAAGTCCGGGTGTTTTGCTCGTGAAAACCGTCCCCTCCGGTCGGAAGCACGCAATGATTTGGTGTACGCATGGAAATTATTTTTTTGGGTGCGTCGCGTTTTAGGCCGTTGGTTTGCGAATGCCATATGGGCAGCAGTTGCACGCTTAAGGTTGGGCGTGACGGAGCCTCACGTTGCTGGCAAAGTCAGTACGTGCTCTGAAGCTGCAAATTGGCACAGCAGCGGACATTCGGATTTGGTGTTTTCCCCAAGAACTATGGTACGTCCCTTTCACATCAAAGGTGCCCTGCACGGGGCCATTGCTTGTCTGGTTTTTCGGCATTCGAGTTTGGCCGTCCCAAAGCCTCCGGAGCCGCCTCCCTTTAATCTGCCCAAGCCGCCACCCGCACAGGTTTCCTCCTCCGTGGCTAATCTCCCTCTGCCCCCCCCCCCGGTTACCTCCCAGAAACGGCAGGAAAAGAAGAATCCGCCCCAGCCGCCTGTCATGCTCACCAAGATACGCAGCGCGGACCAGGAGGACTGGGCACGCACGCCGAATGATCTCAAGGGGCTCCTCGAAAGCCTCAGCGGCGAGCTGAACGTCAATTTTTCCAGCAACGTGAAGACCTTTGGCGAGGTCAGCACTAAGGCGGCGGACAACCCGGTCCTGTACCGCTCCGGCTACAAGGCATTCGACCTGACCCCGGAGGAGGTTGCTCGGTTGCGGGAGTACATCCTTGGCGGCGGCACGATCATTTTCAATTCGCTGGTCGGCAATCCGGACGCCTACCAGTCGGCACTCCGCGCGGCCCGCTTGATTCTGCCGGAGCGCCAGCTCTACCGGCTGAGGATGGACCATCCCGTCTTCCGCAGCTTCCACACCATCGACAAGGTGGCCTACCGGGAGCGCATGGTGAAGGACGGTGTCGTGGTGGATCCGCACCCCTTTCTGGAGGGGGTGGACGTCGACAACCGGACGGCGATTCTCATTTCGCGCTGGGATTTTGCCCTCGGCTGGGAGTCCAATGCGCACGAGAGCTGGGGATACGCTGATGCGGATGCGCGCAAGCTTGGGGCGAACATTGTCGCCTACACGACCGCGCTGCGGGAGGCCGGCCGCTCCGTTGGAAACAGCGTGGAACTGGCCGACAAGGACAAGAAAACCGTGGGGCGTTTCCGCGTGGGGCAGGTCATGCACAGCGGTGCGTGGAAGACCCGGGCGGCGGCTTTTCCCATGCTGCTCAACCAGCTGAATGTCGAAACCGGCACCAAGGTGAGCTTCGATGTGCGGGACGTGTCTTTGAAGGATTCGATGATCTTTGAAATGCCTTTTATGTACCTCACCGGTACGACTGACTTCGTGCTGGCACCCGAGGAACGCGCGAACTTGCGCCAGTATCTAGCCAAGGGTGGCGTGCTTTTTGTGGAGGCGGGGGAGGGGCGTGTGACTTTTGATAAGTCCTTCCGGCAGGAGTTGGCGCAGCTGCTGCCCAACAAGCAGCTCATCCAAATCCCCCAGGGACACGAGCTGTTCCGGCAGCCGCGCAATGTCAGTACGGTCAAGGCGCGTCCGGCGCTGGCCGCGGCGCGTGGCAACCAGTTGCAGCAACCGCCCGAACTCTACGGAGTGGAGGTCAACGGTGCGCTTGCGATCATCTACACGCCCAACGACTGGAGCGCCGGTTGGGAGAAGGCCGACGCGCCCTATGCGCTGGGTTACGAGCCGCAGGATTCGACCTCTCTTGGACTCAACGTGCTCTACTACGCGGTGACGCACTAACGACCGCATGGAAGCCATGGGCCCGGGGAGACGTAGTTTTGGTACGGCGGTTTTGCTGGGGCTTTTTGCCGCACTTGGCGGGCCGGCGCTGG
>CANJYI010000265.1 GCA_947478975.1 Chthoniobacteraceae bacterium | reverse complement strand
GTCAGGTCGCCCGGCGCGAAGGAAAGCGGGCCGTTAAAGACCAGGCCCGAGGTGTTCGTGCCGGGAAGTTTATCAAATACGAGCGAGCCCCCCTGAAAGACCACGGCATTCGCGAGCGTGCGCGTGGCGTTGTTGTCCACGAGAAGACGCGTGGTCGGTGCCATCGTGAGCGAGCCGGTGCCTACGGGACCGGTGAAGGTCTGGAGGCCTGTTCCAGCGCCAAACATGCTAGTGACAGAGGAACTGGTTGTGAATGCAAGCCCACCGGCAGCTACAGTGAATCCGCCGTCAAAGGTGCTGCTCACATTGCTCAGCTTGAGCACACCGTCCCCTGTCTTTTGAAGGGACACGCCAGCGCCCTTGATCGCGGCGCTGATTTCAAACGACTGGACGGTTTCCGTGTAAGTACGCCCGTCGATCTGGATTGCGCCAATGTCTAGCGTGCGGACCCCCGGCAGGAACGCGAGCGTTCCCGAAATGATGGGTACATAGGCGGCGTCCTGGGTGGTGACGGAAATCGGAGTGCTGCCGGAAAGGGTGAGGGTGCCTCCCGTTGCGACACTCGCCGCAGTGCTGCTGCCGTAGTTGTTGAAGACCAGCCTTTGGAGGGTGTTGTCCCCGATCAGATTAAGCACGGCGGAATTGTTCAACGTCACCGCATTGCCCGCTGCGATCTGACCCGGGTTATTGAGCATCGTGACCGTTGCGCCGGAGATCGTGAGGCCGCCGTCCGGAACGACGACAGTTCCATCGGTGCCAGAGAGTTGGAGAGCCCCGCCCGACACGGTGGTTCCACCGGTGTAGGTGTTGGCGGCGGTCAATACCGTGGTGGCGGCCCCGGATTTCACAAGCGACAACGCGGCGGACCCGGTTCCGGTGACCTGACGCAGGTCCTTGATGACCGAGTGAATCGCGAGAGATGTCCCACTATAGGGATTATAGGCGACCAACTCCTGCACACCGCTGGTCGCCGAGCCGCCCGCTGTGAGAACGCCTCGGTTGGCAGGCGTCCCTATCGCAGAATTGGAGCCGGACTCATTCGAACGCAACAAGCCGCCGAGTTCGAGATTCAGCACATCGTTGGGATTGGCAAACGCGAGATCGTTCTGGAATGCGCCGCCGATGCGCAGCAAAGCCGTGACCGTACCTCCCGCAACGAGCGTATTGGTTCCGGCGGCAACGCCTGCCGCGGTCGAGATCAAGTTGGTGATCTTGCCCGAGCCGAAATCGCCGGCGTAACCCACATATCCCCCCTGTCCCACTGAGCCCACGCCGGTCAAGTTGTTGTAGGCCGCGAAGTCCGTGTAGTTTGCAATAGCCCATGCGCCGAGCACGCCGGGGGCGGCAAGCGCAGGCGCCTGCGTCAGATAAATGTGAGCGGTGTTGCCCGTCAGGCCGAGATTGGAGCCGGTGAAATTCACGACGGCCCCCGCGTTGCGCACGAGTGCGGCAAGGGTCAAATCTGCGGAGTAGTTTTTGGCGTACGATCCGGAGTTGAGGGTGATTTTAATGTCATTGGCACCCAGCGCCGCAGTCACTGGCCCGAGCGTTTCGGTGGCGGCAGCCTTGGCGCGCCCGTTCAACATGATGACACCAGAGCGCAACGTGATTGGGGCGGTGTCACTGATGCGGTCGTTGATCTGGATTTGGAAAGAGCTGTTGTTGTTGAGATTCAAGGCGGTCGAGTTGAGCTCAATGGCGGAGGTGTTCAGCAGCGTGGCCTCATTCTCGAGGTTGAGGGAGGATCCCGAGCGAATGGTCTTTCCCGTGTAAGTGAGGGGCGTCTCAATCGTTAGAGCGTTCCCTCCAAGCGTGGCCATGCCAAGGTTGCCGGCCACCCGCCCAGCGTAGATGTAGCTGGTGGCCTGATTCGTCACCAACAGCCCCTGCCCCGACCCGGAGGTGATCAGGCCGCCTGCCTCCGGATACCAGCCGAGGGAACTGAGCGAGGTCGCATACTGCGCGTTGCCGTTGAGATCGAGGATGCCGTCCGGGGCCACCATCAGGTTGCCTGTTTGTTGGATGGTGTTTAACCCTGCGTTCAACACCACCCTTCCGCCGGCGATCACGGTTCCGCCAAAATATGCTTTGGCGTTGAAAACGACCGAGCCCCCCTGAGTTTTCACGAGCATCTGCGAGATGGCATTGACCGCTCCGTTCAATACGAGAGAAGAGCCCTGTGCCACCTGCAACGACAAGGGAGCGGTGTTGGAATCCAGTCGGCCCACATTCAAGGTGTTAGTGCCTCCCGTGACCAACAACCCGCCCGAGCCGAGCGTGAGACCCTGCGCCGCACCGTTGACCACGGCCCCCGTCAGTTTGAGCGCGTTGAGGCTGCGGGAAGACGACAACGCGACCGAACCCGCTACAAGAGCGGTGTCCGTGACGCCCAGGGTGTCGAGAGCTCCAGTGGCATAACCCGTGAATGTGGTAAATCCCTTGAGCGGATCGTATGCCGCAAAATTGTTGCCTACCAGCACCTTGCTTAAAATACCGTTACTGGGGGAAAGGCCCGCACTGTTGGCCAGGAGAACCTTGTTCGCACCTCCCAAATCCAAAACCCCGCGCAAGTCGAGAACGGCCCCGCCGGAGGAAGCCAGACTGATCGAGGAGAAAGTGACCGTGTTGTTACCTGCGCCGGTCACATTGAGCGATGCCGGGCCATAGAGCGTGGTGAGCGTTCCGAGCGTGAGCGTGGATTGATTGCCCACCCAATCGAACACGCCTCCCTGCATGGTCACCGCCGTGTTGTTCCCCAACCGCCCTAAAGGGTTGACGCCACCCGAGTCATCCAGCTTAACCCTGCCTCCAGCCCAGATACTTACCACGCTTGCTGCGGCCGCGCTCCCTCCTGAGGTGCCGCTCAAGACGATGGTTCCGCGGTTGGCGGTAAGAGCGCCGGTGAAAGTATTGGCACCGGTAAGAGTGAGCGTACCGCTGCCTTGATAGGTGAGCCCGCCGGAAGCGGCTCCGCCGTTGGTGATGCCACCACTGATGACCGTGTTGCCTGAGCCCTGGACCGTAAGCGTACGGCCAATGGTCCCGCTTTCTGACAAGGCAACCGGACCCGAAACCGTGAGGGACGCCCCGCTTGAAAGTTCGTTTTGCAAAATCCGGTTGCCACCGCTGTTGGTAAGGGTGCCGGCGAACTCGATACTGTTCGTCCCCGCAATCAAAGCCGGGTCGCCACCGAGGGTGACCGGTTTGAGCAGGGCGGAAGCCCCGGTCATGGCGAAATTTGAACGTAATTCGCCGCCTTCCAGAGAGAGCCGACCGCTCGACGCCCCAATGACACTGGAACCTGCCGAAACAAACGGATTATCGAGCAACAGTGTGCCCTGAATATGCGAAACGTTTCCCGTAAAGGTGTTTGCGCCGCTCAAGGTCAGCGTGGCGTTGGAAGCGTGTTGGATAGTGAGGCTGGTGGCGGAAAGGGAGCCATCGGAGATTGTCCCGGTGACCACCGTCGAGCCGGTTCCGTAGAGGTACAGGGTTCGAGAGGCTGTCACGGACGCTTGCGCGTTGGTGAACCCGTTGAAGGACAGCGTGGCTCCCGGAGCAAGCGTGTTTTGGATGCCCCACGAACCGGCATTGCTGGACCCTTTTATCGGGGTTGTCAGGACGATCGGGTTGTTCCCCGCAAACACATACGTGTCGTTTGCACCGGAGGCCAGGGTGAAAGGGGCGGCGGTGACAAGAGTGCCTCCAAACGCAAAAACCCCGCCGCTCCCCATCGTTACGCCTGCGGAGCCAATCCCATTCGCCGTCAGCCCCAAGAGCCCGCCACCGACATTCAACGCACCCGAAAAGGTGTTGGGCGAACCCGGCGCGAGCACCCAGACGCCGCCATCGGTTTTGGTCACGCCGAGGGCGTAAGTGCCGGCATCGGTGAGCGTGCTCGTCACCGTGTTCATGTCGGTGCTCTGGCCGCGCAGGGTGAGCGTCTTGGCCCCGGCGCCGCTGCTCAGTACGTTGCCCAGTGTGAGCGCTCCGCTGCCGGTCGCATCGATGGTGGGGCCGGCGGTCGTTCCAGTCATCACCACGGGACGCGTGGTCACCTCACCGGGGCCGACGTAAAGGAGGGTGCCGCCGTAGGTACCGCTGCCCAACAGCAGGGAGCCGCCGCCCACGTTGGTGCCGAGGTTGCCCGCTGTCGCTCCCGCCGAGCCGATGGAGCGCACAATCAACACGCCCGCGGTCAGAGCCGTGTTGCCTGTGTAGGTGTTTGCACCGCTAAGGATCAGGTTGCCTGCGCCGGCTTTGGTGAGTGCAGTGATGCCTGCGGAACCGCCGCCGATGACGCCGCTGATGGTGGCGAAGTCCAATCCGGTATTCACGTTGTCTTCGACCTGAACGGTTCGAGCCCCGGAGCCGAGGTTGATGTTGCTCTGGAAATCCACGTCGCCCGGAGCGTTGGGGGCGTTGAGGATGAGTGAGCCTCCGGCAAAAGCGCCGGTGCCCATCGTGAGGATGCTGCCAAGATTGACGTTCAAATGGGTCGCCGAAGCTGCGAACCCGCCGCCGCTCGCGCCAAACTGGACCTGCCCCGCGCCAGTGCCGAGCGTGCGAGAGAACGTGCCGTCACTTTGAAATACGCCTCCGTTGAGGAAGAGGTTGC
>CANJYI010000264.1 GCA_947478975.1 Chthoniobacteraceae bacterium | reverse complement strand
ACAACGGAGCGGGTGATGGTGCGAAAGGGCTCACGGATAAACTGGTCGTAGGATTCCTTGGCGATCCTGTCCGGATCCGCCGAGCTTTCCCAACCGCCGAACTCCTCCATGAAGCGCTGCACCGAGGTGCTGTCGGGTTTGAGCCTCCAAACAATGTGGGCCTGGCTGGAAAGGGGAAGCTTGTCCTTGCCGAGAATGGCGTTTTCCGCCTCAAACTTCTCGGAATACGTAAACGGCGTGGTTGAAACCCTTTGTCCATCAAGCCTCCAGCTCAACCCGGTGGACGCAGGTCCGAAAATCACCTGCTTGAAGGTGCTCCGCCCCACGATGGGCTTGGAGTAAATGTAGCTCGCGTACCCGGCGGAGACCCTGACGTTTGCCAGATTGGGCAGGGCAAACATCAGTGTGGCCACGGTTACGAATGCGAGCAGGACAACGACGATGGGAGAGCGCAGCATATCTAAAGACTAATCGTCCCCGAGGATGACTCAAGCCGCTACCTCTTCTGTAGCCGGCGAGAACGTACAAACATTCCGAATTTTGGAAACCGCGCTCAACTCCATGCGGCTGAGCCACCGAGAGTGTTTGCTGGAGGTGTTTGTTCCGGACATGCCGGTTTTTTCTCAGGACCCGCAAAAAAAACCCGTATTGGCATTGAATTAGTTTGCAAAGGGGGAGGGAGACACCATGCTATCCGACCCGTTAGCTCGGGTCCCGCAGGAGGTGCAGGCATGAAGCCCGCACCGATCGCACTGCAATTACCTTATGGCAATCCACAGATCAAAACGTTACCGCGCCGCCGCTGAAAAAGTCGTCGCGCTCAAAGCCTATCCTCTCGCTGAGGCCCTGAATACACTCAAGGCGCTCCCTGCTCCGAAGTTCGACCAGACCGTGACGCTCTCCTTCCGTTTGGGAGTGGATCCACGGCAGTCCGACCAGATGGTGCGCGGCACATGTCCCTTGCCTCACGGTTCCGGAAAGTCGGTTCGCGTGCTAGTGTTTGCAGAAGGCTCCTCCGCAGACGCAGCCCGGGAAGCAGGCGCTGAGTACGTCGGCTACAAGGACCTGATTGAAAAGTGCGTTGGCGGCTTTCAGGATTTCGACGTGGCGATCGCCACTCCGGCCTGTATGACTGAAGTGCGTAAGCTAGGGAAGGTCCTCGGGCCACGCGGCTTGATGCCGAATCCCAAGACAGGCACAGTGACCGACGACACCGCCAAGGCAGTGCGTGAGGTCAAGGCCGGTCGCGTTGAGTTCAAGCTCGACAAGAACGGCAATATTTCCGTGCCAGTCGGCAAGCTGTCATTCTCTGAAGCCTCCTTGCTGGACAACGGTGTTGCGGTCATTGACGCGGTGGTCAAATCGCGTCCCGCTTCTGCAAAGGGCCGTTTCGTGGAAAACCTGACTCTCGCGGCAACGATGTCTCCCGGCCTCCGGGTGGATGCGACGCCCTACCTGAAATTCTAACGGAGACCCTTCAAATGCATCCCGCTAAAGCCAATATTGTCGAAGACATCGCCGGGCGCCTAAACAGCTCGCCGTACCTCTTTATTGCAGATTACACGGGCCTCAAGGTGCCCCAGTTTGCTGAACTCCGCAACCGCTTGCACGCGGTCGGCGCGCAGTTCCATGTCGTCAAAAACACCTTCCTGCGCCGGGCTTTGTCTGACGCCGGGTTGCCCGAGTTGAATGACTTGCGCGGCCAGACGGCGATCGTGACAGGTCATCAGGATGTCGCCGCCGCAGCGAAGGTCGTGAAGACCTACGCGACGGAAGTCAAGAAGCCAGCAATTCGTGCAGGCATCGTTGATCGTCTGGTGGTCTCCAGCGAACAGATCAACGCCATTGCCGATCTGCCTTCCCGGGATGTGTTGCTCGCAACCCTTCTTGGTGTGCTTCAGGCGCCCGCAACCCAGATGGTGCGCGTCCTCAACGAGCCCGCCGCCTCACTGGCGCGCGTTCTCCAAGCGAAGGTCGATCAGGCCAACGCCGATCAGCCCGAAGTGGCGGCCGAACCAGAGGCAGTCGAACCTGCGGCATAGTCCGTAAGGTTGTCATTTTCCAAGCGGGGGCACTTGATGGTGTCCCCGCTGGTCTGAATTTTCGCCAGCCTGCGCTGGCGGAAGAACCGGGGCCGCAGGGTCCCGTTTAAAACAAAAAACAAACCGGTTCCTCGTCGGGGGAAGGGCCCTTCGCCTTAATTAGTCCGGAGCTCCGGATGGCGACGATACCAAAAGCATAATATGTCCGATACACACGCACTCGTAGATCAGTTGAGCAGTCTGACCGTCCTCCAGGTCGCAGACTTGGTGAAGCAGTTGGAAGAAAAGTGGGGCGTTAGCGCCGCCGCTCCTGTCGCAGTCGCAGCAGGTCCCGCCGCAGCCGCAGCAGCTCCTGTGGAAGAAAAGACCGCCTTTGATGTGATTCTCAAGGAAGCCGGCACAAACAAGATCGCCGTCATTAAGGAAGTCCGCGCCGCTGTCGCAGGCCTCGGCTTGGCAGAAGCCAAAGCTTTGGTTGAAAGCGCACCGAAGGCCCTTAAGGAAGGTGTCACCAAGGAAGAAGCTGAAGAGATCAAGAAGAAGATCGAATCAGCCGGCGCCAAGGTCGAAATCAAGTAGTTTCAACGGCGTTCTCGGGAATATTTCCCGATTCCGCTTGTTCAGCGTCCGGCAGGCTCACTTTTTGCTTGCCGGGCGCTGCCCTCTCTCCGAAGGTCACCCACTTCCGTCTCTGTCTTACCAATCCTCAACCGCAGAGTCGCGCGCACTGAGTCTCCCGCTTTGGGTGATCTCCTCATTGTGCACGCGCCTCTGCGGTTTTTTGCCCGCAGCTTCCGCATCCACCGAACCCACTCATGTCTGAGCGCATCAACTTCGGCAAAATTAAGGAAGGCGCCGAGCCGCCAAACCTTATCGAAATCCAACTTAACTCCTACGTGGAGTTTCTTCAGAAGGATCTTCCTCTCAACCGGCGCAAAAGCACCGGTTTACAGGCGGTTTTCTCTGAGGTGTTTCCGATTTCCAGTTACGACGAAAAGGTCGTGCTTCAATTCGACTCCTACGAGATAGGGGATCCCAAGATGACCGTGCGGGAGTGCATGCGGGAGGGGCAGACCTTCTCCGCTCCTCTCTATGTGACCTTCTCCCTCAAAGAGGAGCGCGCCACCAAGGAAGAAAAGGTGTACATGGGCGAAATTCCGCTCATGACGCCCCAGGGCACGTTCGTCGTCAACGGCGCCGAGCGCGTTGTTGTCTCCCAGCTCCACCGGTCCCCGGGGATCGCGTTTGAATCCAGCATCCACCTCAACGGCAAGGTGCTCTATTCGTTCCGCATCATTCCCGACCGCGGCTCCTGGCTCGAAGTCCAGTACGACACCAACGATCTGCTTTACGTCTATCTCGACCGGCGCAAGCGCCGTCGGAAGTTCCTCGCCACCACACTGCTGCGCGCATTGGGTTACGGCACCGACGAGGCAATCATCAGTCTTTTCTACGACCTCGAATCGCTCAAGCTCAGCGATTCCCTCGACGAAACCGAGCTCGCCAGCAAGGTTCTCGTTCATCCGGTAATGGACGGCGAAGTCAATGTCGCACGTGCTTTCGAGCCCTTGACCAAGGCTACCGTTGCTCAGATCCAGGCGCTCGGACACAAGACCGTGTCCGTCGTGGATTTGAAGGGTGACGACACCATCATCAAGGCCCTCAAAAAGGATCCGGTTGATTCCGAGGAAGAAGCACTCAAGGAAATCTATCGCAGGCTCCGTCCTGGCGATCCGCCGTCCGTGCCGAACGCCCGCAACCTGCTCAAGAGACTCTTCTTCGATCCGAAGAAGTACGATTTGGGCCGCGTTGGGCGTCACAAGATCAACACGAAGCTCTCGATCGACGTCAGCTCCACAGAACGCGTTTTGACCAAGGACGACTTTGTCGGCGCGATGAAGTACCTGATCCAGCTCCGTGCCGGGGAAGGCCGCCTCGATGACATCGACCATTTGGGATCCCGCCGCGTGCGGACCGTGGGCGAGTTGCTCGCCAACCAGTGCCGCGTGGGACTCGCCCGCACGGAGCGTCTGGTCAAGGAGCGTATGGCTCTTTTCGACATGAACGTCGACGGGATGACTCCGCAGAAGCTCATCAACCCGAAGGCTCTCTCCGCTGTGATCCGGGACTTCTTCGGTCGTTCCCAGCTGAGTCAGTTCATGGACCAAACCAACCCGCTCGCGGAGTTGACCCACAAGCGGCGTCTGTCCGCCCTCGGGCCAGGTGGCTTGAGCCGGGATCGTGCAGGGTTCGAAGTGCGTGACGTTCATCCGTCCCATTACGGCCGTATCTGTCCGATTGAGACTCCTGAAGGTCCGAACATCGGTCTGATCTCGTCGCTCTCGAGCTACGCTCGGATCAACGACTTCGGATTCATCGAAACTCCCTACCGCAAGGTCACAAGCGGACATGTCACCGGGAAGGTCGAGTACTTGACCGGCGATCAGGAGGAGAATTTCCTCGTGGCGCAGGCAAACGTGCCGATCGACGAGAACGGCAAGTTCATGACTGACAAGGTCGCTGTCCGCTCCGGCGGCGACTTCCTTGAAGTCGAACCTGACAAGGTTCACTACATGGACATCTCGCCCAAGCAGTTGGTCTCCGTCGCCGCCTCGTT
>CANJYI010000263.1 GCA_947478975.1 Chthoniobacteraceae bacterium | reverse complement strand
TTGCCACCCAGAAAGGTTCCCGTCAACGGGCTGTAGAGATCCGAAATGGCCTTGAAGCCCTCCACGGAACCGACAATCTCCCCGCTCTGCAGCGCCCCACCCGCCTGCTTCTCAAACTGGTGGTCCACCAGCTCCCCGAGCATCCGGGTTGCGAACTTTGTGAAGCCCACCCGCCAGACGCCTTCACCCTCACTCAACAGCCAGTAGTGGCTAGGACTGTAGCGCGCACCCTTGGGCAGGTGGGTGACAAAAGTGGAGCGTTTGTAGAAAACTGTGGGGGCGGCCATGGCTGGAAATTGAGGAAAACCGTCTCAAAAGAACAGGCCGGATCACACCTCCGTCTCTACCTCCAAGACACCCACCTCCGCTGCGAGGGCATCCCACGTCGCAGTGGCCACCGCCAGAGCCTGCTGCACACTCATCAGGTCGCGGTTGAGCTGCAACGCGAGCGACGGATTCTGGTAAGGCTCGGGACCCTCCAACGCCGCGGTCAGCTCAACCTGCCTGCCCTCCATTGCCACCACCTCGGCCTCCGCAGCCGCCAGCGCCTTCTGTTTGTCGCGCAACAGCTTCGAGCGAGCCGCACGCTCCGCGGAATCCCGCTTGCGCGCATCGCGCACCTCCTTCATTCCCGGTCCCGCAACCGCCTCCGACGCCCCCGCCGCAGTGGCCTTGACCGCCTTCACCACCGGCGCCGCCACACCCGCGCGCTTGTCCGAAAGACCTTCGCCCGCCACAAGCGCCGCACGCGCGTTTGTCGCCTTGGTCTTGTCCAAATAGTAGTCGTAGTTGCCCGCGTACGGCACGAGCTTGCCCGCTGAAATGTGCAGCACCGTGCTGGCAATCGAGCGGATGAAATGAACGTCGTGCGAGATGAACAGCAAAGTCCCCTCATACTGGCTAAGCGCCCCGATCAGCGCATCAATGGAGGCCATGTCCAGATGGGTTGTCGGCTCGTCCATCAGCAAAAGATTGGGCGGATCCAGCAACATCTTCACCAGCCCCAGGCGCGTCTTCTCCCCGCCGCTAAGCACGGCCACGGGCTTGAAAACGTCGTCCCCGCGGAAGAGAAAGGCGCCGCACAAAGACCGCGCCGTCTGCTCCGACACCCCGTGCGGCGCCCCGTCCATCGCCGCCTCCAGAACGGTCGCATCCGAGCGCAGCATCTCGTGGCGGTGCTGCGCAAAGTAACCGGCCCGCACCTGGTGGCCGAGCTCGCGCTCGCCCGACGCCGGCTGAAGCACCCCCGCGAGCAGCTTCAACAACGTCGACTTGCCCGCCCCGTTGGGACCGACCAGCACCGTCTTCTGCCCGCGTTCCGCCTGGAACTGCAGACCGCTGTAGACCACCAACTCACCGTAGGCGTGTTCGACATCCTTGAGCACCACCACCCGCTGGCCTGAGCGTTGCGGCTGCGGAAACCGGAACTGGCCCACAGTCCTCTCGGCAGCCTCGGGCGCCTCCAACTTGTCCATCCGGTCGATCTGCTTGAGCTTGCTCTGCGCCTGCGACGCCTTGCTGGCCTTCGCCCGAAACCGATCTGCAAATGCCTGCAGAGATTGGATTTCCTTCTGCTGGTTTTTGTAAGCCGCGAGCTGCTGCTCGGCCCGTGCGTCCTTCTGCCCGAGGTAGTCCTCGTAGTTGCCGCGGTAGCGGTAAAGCCGGCCTCGGCTGATCTCCACGACCGAGCTCACCAGCCGGTTCAAAAATTCACGGTCATGCGAAATCACCAGGATCGCCCCGCGGTACGTGCGCAGATGTTCCTGAAACCAGCCCAGCGACTCCAAGTCGAGATGGTTGGTCGGCTCGTCCAGCAGCAGCAAGTCCGGCTGCTGCACAAGCAGCCGCGCCAGGTGCGCCCGCATCACCCAGCCCCCGCTCAGCGTGCGCGCCGGCCGGTCAAAGTCGGATTCCCGGAAAGCCAGCCCCTTGAGGATCTGCTTGGCCCGCGCCTCGAGCTGCCAGCCGTCGTTATCCGCGAAAACCTCCAGCGCGGCGTGGTGCTCCTCCGTGTCGTCGGACGTCTCAGCCAACACCTTGAGCGCAGCCGCCATCTCCGTGGAAACCGCACACGCCAGCTGCAACACCGTCTCATTTCCCACCGCCGCGCTTTCCTGCGGCAGATACCCGTAGTTGGCGCCGCGCTCCCAAACAACGCTGCCGCCGTCCGGTTGCTCGCGCCCCAAGATCACCGCCAACAGCGTGGACTTTCCGGCTCCATTGGGCCCCACGAGACCGATCCGGTCGCCCCGGTTCAATTGAAGCGAGGCTTCCTCGAAGAGGGTGCGGCCGTTGAAAGATTTGGTGACTTGAGAAAGCGTGAGCATGAAAGGGTCAATATGTGCCCCCATCCGGGCCGATGCGCAACCCCGCACGCCGCGCAGCCTCCGCAGTCAGCCCTGCGAGCTCCTGCATTCCATCCAACCGCGCCCACACCGTCAGCAGCCGGGGGAGCGCCACGGGGATGTGCGCCAAAAAGTCGGCACGCCCGCGTTCGTAGCCCAGAAACCCATAAGCCCCAAGCGCCTGCATCAGCCGCTGTGCCGCGCAGAGCCAATAGGTGCGCTCAAACAAGCCCTCGTCCACAACCTCGCCGCCGGCCCTCACCAGGCCGATGTAAAACGCCAACAACCCCGCCTGCTCCTCCCCCGACAAATCCACGTAAGGATCCAGCAACAGCGAAGCCAAGTCATACTGGGGCAGCCCAAACCGCATGCCTTGGAAGTCGATCAAACAAGGCACCCCCGCCTTCAGCACGATGTTCTGGCTCTGGAAATCCCGGTGCACCAGAAGCCTCGGCAAACCGGCCAACTCCACCGCCATTTGTTCAAGCACCCCCACGCTGGGCACGTCCTTGATCCCGAGATGCCGCCCAAGGCAGTGCGTGAAAAAATACTGCTGCTCCCAGTCGTAAAGCCGCTCGTCAAAGGGCGGCTGCAACTTCAGGGAAGCCAGCGCCTCGGGAAGCCGCGCCGCGGCCGTGTGCAGCCGCCGCACCTCTCGCAGCGTCGCCTCATACAAACCGCGCCGCACCGCCCACGGCTCGTTCCGGCAGGCCCAAAGATCCGTGTCGCCCAAATCCTCCATCCAAATCCGCCCCTCCATCTCTTCGTGCAAGAGCATCGCCGGCACGCGCACACCGGCCTCCGCCAGAAACGCTCCGATCTCCACGTAGTGCCTGTTCTCCTCCCGCAACTGCCCGTACTGCACAAAGATCAGGGACTCCCTGCCGGGGGCGCTCAGCCGGTAAAACTTCCGGTCCGAGCCTCCCTTTTCGAGGGGCTCCAGGGTAAGCGTGTGGGCGGCGTATTGTGGAAAGCGCTCCCCGGTCAGGAGCGCTATGTGCTGCAGGGTGGGATCGGTCACAGGTCGGCGTCGGTATGGACTCCGGAAACAACGGCCTCGCTCGTCACAATGCAACGCCGCAGTTCGGAGCCCGGAAGAATACGGGCGCCCGCCCAGACAACGGTGTCCTCGAGAACCGCACCCGCACCCACGAGGGCACCCGCACCAACGGCCGTCGCGCCGATGAGACACGCAGAAGGGTCCACCACTGCGGAAGCCGCGACCCACGGCGCCCCCTCGAGCGCCAGCGCATCGTGCACCGCCAACACCTGCTCACGCGTCCCCAAGTCCCACCAGTCTCCACCGTCCACCACGGCGCCTCCCAAACGCGCCCCCTGACGGATCATGTCCAGAAAAACCGGCACCACCGAAAGCTTTTCACCCACTGGAATGCGTTCCAGGAATTCAGGTTCCACCAGATAGATTCCCGTGAAAAGAAACTCCGCCGGCCGCCCGGGTTGAAGCCGGCAACCCAGGTCCACGATGCGCCCACTCGGGGCGTCCAGACTTACCTGCAAAGGCCCGTCCTTGGAGCGCAAGACGAGGGTCACCTCGTTCCCAGCCCGCTTGTGGGCTTCCCATGCCTCCTGCAAAGGGAGCGTCGAAAGAATGTCCCCGTTGTACACCCAGACCGGCTCCCCGGCCGGCAACAACCCCTGCGCATGCCTGAGCCCGCCGGCGGTCTCCAGCACCTCGGGGGACTCGTGGCTGAACGCCACCGGGTGACCTTCCCACGCGCCCTCGGGAAACGCCAACTCGTAGGCCTGCGCCTGCCAGTGCGTGTTGACCACAAAGCGCGACACTCCCGCATCCCGCAGGTGTGCAAAGGCGCGCGTAATCAACGGCTGGTTACAAACGGGCAACAAAGGCTTGGGCAGGTGCGCAGTGAGCGCCCTCAGCCGCGTGCCGAGGCCCGCCCCCAAAACAAATGCGACGCTCGGAGGATTCATAGCGTTAAAACAACCTCAGACCCGTGGCAGCCGCACCACAAGTCGCTTCAAAAAGACGCATTTCTGCGGGTGAGACGCCTGCGATCAGGCACACGCTGTGGGGCTTCATAACAATTAAGAACACTTGATGCGTTGGGGCGGTAAAATCCTCCCGAATGGCTACGCCTTTTGGAGCCATTCACCAAGCCTGAGTTCCCCGCACACCTGTTCACGATGGGCAACTCCTCGCCAACTCGTCATGCCCCCGGAAGTCATCCACAGATGAAAAAGATCCCCACAGATGCCCTCCTCCTCCCATCTTTTCAATCTGCGAAATCTGCGGATACCCCTCTGAATCGGTGGCTTAAACCACCTCGACCGGACAGCGGGGCAGC
>CANJYI010000262.1 GCA_947478975.1 Chthoniobacteraceae bacterium | reverse complement strand
TGGTTTGGCGACCTGGTGACCTGCCGGGACTGGAGCCACATCTGGCTGAACGAGGGCTTCGCCACCTATTACGACTGGCTTTGGCAGGGCGACTTTGAGGGACACGACGCCCTCAACCAAGCCCTCTGGGACGCCGCCAAGGGGATCCTCGCCAATACGAACGAAACCCGCGGCGTGGTGTGGCGCAAGTTCGCCGAACCGGGCGAAATGTTCAACTACCTGGCCTACCCAAAGGGCGCCTGGGTGCTGCACATGCTCCGCTGCCAACTCGGGCCGGACCTCTACCGCAAAGCCATCCAAACCTACCTGGAGCGCAACGCCTATGCCTCGGTAACCACCGAACAGCTGCGCTCCGTCGTGGAGGAAGTGTCCGGACGCAGCTTTGAACGCTTTTTCGACCAGTGGCTCAACGGAGCCGGCGCCCCCGCACTCGACGTCGCCTACGCTTGGGATGAAAAAACCAAGCTCGCCAAGATCACGGTCAAACAGACCCAAAAGATTTCGGAGGACGCCCACCTTTTCCAGCTCCCCCTTTCGGTGCGCTTTTCCACCAAGGGGATTGCAGTCGACCGGACCATGCAGATTCACGAGGTGGAGGAATCCTTCTACTTCCCCCTCCCCTCGGCGCCGGATTCGGTCAGCGTCGACCCCCGGCTTGAGGTGCTGGCCAAAATCAGCTTCAAGCCGCCGCGGGCCATGACCCTGCTCCAGTTGGGAAACCAACGGGATATGGTCGGGCAGTTGCGCGCCCTGGAGCTTCTTGCGGAAAAACCGGACGCCGAGGCTGTCGCAAAAATCACGGACGCCCTCAAAACCGCGCCCCACTACGGGGTGCGCATCCGGGCGGCGGACGTCCTCCGCCAGGCCCGTACGCCCGAGGCGCTGGCCGGTCTTCAAGGATCTCTCAACCAGGCTGACGCCCGCGTGCGGAACGCCGTGGTCAAGGCGATCGGAGGCTGGTTTGATCCGGTCGCCTCGGCGGCCCTCCAGAGGATCCTTGCTGTAGAGAAAAACCCCGCCATCGCAGCCACCGCACTCCGCGCGCTGGCGCCCTACCAGACCGAGGCGGTGCGTGCTCTGCTTGCCAGCCATCTCGCAAAGCCCTCCTTCAAGGAACGCTTCGCAGAGGGCGCCCTCGAAGCAATGAAAGCCCAGGACGACCCGGCGAATGTCCCTGCGCTTTTGGAGGCCATTGGCGGCCGCCTTGCCAACGGTCCCACAAGCACCCTGTCAATCGCCCTCGACACCCTTGGCACATTGCAGCGCAACGAGCCCGCCAAAGATACAGTCCGCGAGCTGCTCCTCGCCAAACTGCAGCACCCGCGCGAGTCCATTCGCCTCGCGGCAATCCAAGCCCTCGGCAGTCTGGAGGATCCCCGCGCCATCCCCACCCTCGAAACTTATTCCGGCGCCAGCACCTTCAAACCCGAGAAGGCCGCGGCTCAAAAAGCGCTCGAAAAAATCCGGGCCTCCCGCAAGCCCAGCGAAGAATTGAAAACCCTGCGTACGGAAGTCGCGGAGTTGCTGAAGGCCGGAGTGGAACTGAAAAAGGAAGTCGAAACACTCAAGAAAAAGATCGAACCCAAGCCGTAGGGCCAAGGTTATGGCCGAGTACGTCGAGCTCCACGCCCGGAGCGCCTTCAGTTTCCTGCGGGCCGCATCGCCCCCAGACCGACTGGCGCACAGGGCGGCGGAGCTTTCCCTGCCGGCGGTGGCACTTCTCGACAGGGACGGGTTGTACGGCACGCCACGCTTTCACTCAGCCGCCCGGGCGGCGGGAGTACGCCCGATAGTCGGCGCGGAACTGACCATGCACGATGGGTCCGTCCTCCCGGTGCTGGTGCGTGACCGCAAGGGATACGCCAACCTTTGCCAGCTCATCACCAATGCAAAACTGCGCGGCACCAAAGCCGATGCCCCGCTTTTCTGGACGGATTTGCCGGGGAACGTGGACGGCCTGGTGGCCCTCACCGGTGATGAGGACGGCGCCGTGCGCAGGGCCATCGAGGCCCACGACTACCCGGCAGCCGAAAGGTTGACCCGGACGCTGGCGGAGCTCTTCGGCCCGCAAAACGTCCACGTCGAAGTCCAGCGCAGCCTGCAACGCGGCGAAAACCACACCCTGACCGCCCTGCGCGATCTGGCCGCCGCTTGCAGGCTGCCGCTCCTTGCCACGGGCGGCGTGCTCTACGCCGAAAAGAGGGACCGCGCCGTCCTGGACGTCTTCACCTGCGCCCGCAACCACACGCATCTCGACGCCGCCGGACGCCTCCTTTCCGCCAACGACCAACGCCACCTCCGCCCCGCTCGAGAGATGGCCGCACTCTTCGCGGACCTGCCGGAGGCCGTCTCCAACACGACGCGCCTGGCGGAATCCCTCGAGTTTTCCCTCGCCAACCTTGGCTACCAGTTTCCCGAATTCAGCGTGCCCCCCGGTGAAACCATGGATTCCTTTCTCAGAAAGGTCACCATGGCGGGGGCACGGGCGCGCTACTCGCACCCGGGCAGAAGGGTCCTCGCCCAGTTGGAACACGAACTCAACCTGATCGAAAAACTCGGCTTCTCGGGCTACTTCCTTATCGTCTGGGATCTGGTCAACTTCTGCTCGGCCGCCAACATTTTGGTCCAGGGCCGCGGCTCGGCTGCGAATTCGGTGGTCTGCTATGCGCTTGGGATCACCGCCTGCGATCCGATCGCCTGCGAGCTGCTCTTTGAAAGGTTCCTTTCGGAGGGCCGGACCAGCTGGCCCGACATCGACCTGGATCTGCCCAGCGGCGCACGGCGCGAAAGCGTCATCCAGGAAGTCTACCGCCGCTTCGGAGAGCACGGCGCGGCGATGACCGCGAATGTCATCACCTACAGGGGCAAGGGCGCGATGCGCGAAATCGGCAAGGCCCTGCACCTGCCCGAAGATATTCTTGGCCGCTTCTCCGCCCTGCATTCCCGTGGCGAGTTTCCAGACAGCGCCCCGGTCGAAGCCCAGCTCGCGGAAGCCGGCCTGCCCCCGGAGCATCCGCGGTTTGCCACCGCGCTGCGGCTCTACGACCAGATCAAGGGACTCCCGCGTCATCTGGGGCAGCATTCCGGCGGGATGATTTTTTCCGCCGGCCGCCTTTCGCACTTTCTTCCGTTGGAACGGGCCTCCATGGAAGGCCGGGTCGTCGCGCAGTGGGACAAGTACGATTGCGAAGCCATGGGGATCATCAAGGTGGACCTTCTGGGCCTTGGGATGATGGCCGCGCTTCAGGACACGCTCGAACTGTGCGCGGATCGAAAGCGTCCGGTCGATCTGGCGGCGATCCCCAAGGACGACGCCGCCACGTTTGAGATGATGCAGAAGGCCGACACCATCGGCGTCTTTCAGATTGAAAGCCGCGCCCAGATGGCAACGCTTCCGAGGATGAAGCCCCGCTGCTTCTACGATGTGGTGGTGGAGGTGGCCATCATCCGGCCCGGCCCCATTCAGGGGGACATGGTCCACCCCTATCTGGCAAGACGTGCAGGCAAGGAACCGGTCCGCTACATCCATCCGGACCTGCAGCCGGTGCTGGAACGCACCCTCGGAATCCCCCTCTTCCAGGAGCAACTGCTGCGCATGGCCATGGTCATGGCGGACTTCTCCGCGGCGGAGGCCGAGGAGCTGCGCAGGGCCCTTTCCGACTACCGCTCTGAGGAAAGAATGGAGCGCGTCTGCACGCGGCTGCGGCAGAAAATGGGCGCACGCGGACATTCCGAGGAAATGACCGAACAGGTGCTCCAGTCCATGCGCTCGTTTGCCCTCTATGGCTTCCCGGAAAGCCACGCGATCAGTTTTGCCCTGATCGCGTACGCCTCCGCCTGGATGAAGGTGCACCGCGCCCCGGAGTTTTTCGCCTCGCTGCTCAACAACCAGCCCATGGGCTTTTATTCCAGCGCCACGCTGGTCATGGACGCCCAGGCCCACGGGCTGAAAATCCTTCCGGCCTGCGTCAACGAATCCGACTGGCGCTGCACGGTCACCCGGGACGGCGTGGTCCAACTCGGGCTGTGTCTGGTCGCTGGCCTGACCGAGGTGCGCGGCCGGGAGCTGCTCACCGAACGCGCCAAAGGTCCCTTTGCGACCTTGGAGGAACTCCGGGAACGCACGCGACTGCCCCAGATCGACCTGCGCACTCTCTCGAGCATCGGCGCGCTGCGCACGCTCAGCAGGCACCGGAGGGAGGCCCTCTGGCGCATTGAAGAGCCCCTACACGAGCAAGACTTGTTTGCGCGTCCGGCGAAGACGCCGGCCCCTGCGAGTCCCCTTTCCCCTATGTCGCCCGAGGAGCGGCTCGAATCAGACTTCGCAGGCACCGGCCTGACCACAGGGCCGCACGCCATGGCACTCTGCCGCCCGAACCTGCCGGACGCCTGGACGGCTGCTGAATTGCGCACCGCCCCGCACGGCACGCACCTGCAAGCCGCCGGCATGGTCATCAGCCGCCAGCGCCCGGGAACCGCGAAAGGCTTTGTCTTTCTGAGCCTCGAAGACGAGACCGGAGTGGCAAACGTGATTCTCACCCCGGCACTCTTTGAAAAGGTCCGCCTGACGGTGAGCCAGGAAGCGTTCCTGGTCATCGAGGGCGTTGTCCAGCACCAGGAGGGCGTGACCCACCTCAAGGCGCAGCGTGTGAGCGCCCGCAATGCCAGCAAGCTCC
>CANJYI010000261.1 GCA_947478975.1 Chthoniobacteraceae bacterium | reverse complement strand
AGCCGGTCCGCATCGGCGAGTGGCTCCTTTGATTCCACCGTCCAGAGGCCCTTCTCGGTCTCGGGTCGGTTTCTACCGAAACCCTCCTGCCTGTTTGGTGTGTGTACTGGCGGACGAATACCTTTTTGCTCCGCCGTCTTGAACTCCGTGATAGGCAGTTCGCCGAAGAGCGCCCGATGACTGAGTGGTGGCCACACATCATGCAGCGGACCTTCCACCTCCACCCAGTCATTGACGGTGCAGGGCCCGGTGTAGCCCATGGTGCCGCCCTTTTGTCCCCAGGCACCGTCGCGGTATAAATCGACGGGGACGAGCGAGGCTGCGACGAAACTGAAGGTGTCGCGAAGATTCAGCCAAACATTCAGTTGATGCACCTGCGGCTCTAGCGAAGGCGCATCGAAGTAACCTAGCAATTCGCTCGGGTGCCCGCCGCCACGCGCAGCCGGCGGAAGATGCACCACATTCAGCCGTGCCACCTCGGTTCCGCGTGAAGGCAGGATTTGGCCCTTGTCCCACTGGAGGCTCCAAAACGAGGCGCGCAGGCGGTAACGTCCTGGATACACAGCGGTAAATGCGCTGTTGTAATAAGGCTCCCGATGTTCGCCAAACATGCCGACGCTGCTCATCCGATTGAAGATGCCGAGCTGCTCGTGCTCTCTCATGCCGGCATGTTCCTGGAGCGGGCTGGGGCCCGAGGGCGGGAAAACAGGGTCCAACTTTCCATCCCGAAGCAGTATCGCATCGCCACGCATCAGCAGGATGCCGGCATCGTAATTGGAAGCCAGCGAGATGCGATGAACCGCCGCCGCGGGCGCTGTGGGGCGAGTGGCGATGGCGAGGTCTAGCGTCTTGTCCGCCGCTTCGATATACTTCGCCAAGTTTACGTGCGAGATGTCGAGAGCGTCGCTGTTCTTGTCGAACCCATGCGCCGAGCCATCGGCAGGCAGCCCGCTTTGCACCGAGAGTCCGGGCAGGTCGAATAGGTCACGCATCGTATTCTCATACTCCGCCCTCGTGAGCCGCCGCACACCTGTACGACTCTCAGCATCCAACCGGGTGCGCTCCGCCTTCAACAGCGAATCCACCAACCACCCCGTCACCGCCTTCACCTCATTCGCCGCTGGCCGCGCCTTCTTCTTCGGCGGCATCTCGCCGGAGGCGACGCGGTCATGCACCTTCAGCCACAGCGCAAACGTCTCCGGATCCGCAAAGTCCGGCTTCAACGCAGTGAGGTCGAGATTGCCCTTCTTCGAGTCCGCATCGTGGCAGTCCAGGCAGCGGTGTTCGAACATGGTGTGGACTTCGCGTGGAAGCTCCGCTTGTGCGGCGTCGGCTGCGGCAAGCAGGAGCGCCACACAGCCGGGCAGGAGGCTGGGAAGGGTGGGGCGGTTATCGTTTTTCATGGACGTCTATTTCTCCGTAGAAGGTCGGGTTGGTGTCTCGGGTGCCGGGACCTTGCGTTCCTTGAAATTCCCAAAGCAGGAAGCGGTAGCGGCCCACAAGCCCATGCGCTCCGGTAATGGAACAGGCCTGCTGCGCGGGTCGGTCTCTGGGCTCCGCGACGCGAAAGAATTCGTCCGAATTCACCCGCGCGATGAGTGTCCAGCCCGCCTCCGTTAGTCGTCCTTCCGTGGGCGGCGCTTGATCCCCGGCGAAGCCGTAGAGGCGGAACTTCTGGACTGCCCGCACGCGCTGGTCGGCAAAGGTTCCATTTTGATGCCACGAGTAGCTGTTGATGCGCGCGATGGACACGGCCCTGCTCAAATCAAGAAGAAGCAGCCCATCCACGTTGTTGGCGAAATAGACCGATTCCTCCGGCGAGTCCGGTCTGGACTGCGCGTGCCCATCAAGCAGCGCTTCCGGCGGAGCGCTTCCATCTGCCTTGGTCGCTGCGAGTGTACCCTTTGCCACGCGGATGCCTGCCCTGCCTTGCGACTGGTCCGCCGTATCACGGTCCGAAGGCGGTTCGATGGTGGGAAAACGAAAGGCTGCCGTCTCATCGCCACTCTCTATGCGCGCCATCACCTGCGCGCTCCCGGCCTCGACCGAAAGCGTGTCACCTTTTCGCAAGCGCTGCGGGCTCTGTACGCCGTTAAGATGCACATCCACCTCGCCTGAGGTCACCTCCACGCGGCTCTGCCCATCTGCTGCAGCCGACGTTACAAACTCCGTGCCAAAATCCACCACCCGCGCCGTGCGCGTGCGCACCGTGAAGCCCTTCGACTCCGGCGTTGCCGCCAGCGTTTTCATCTCCCCCAGCAACAGGAAACCACCGTTCGCAGACTCCACTTCAAAGATGCACGGTCCCATGAGCTTCGCGACCGCACCACTTCCGAACACCAGTTCCGCCCGCCCCGAAGACAGTTCCAGACGCTGTCCCCGATGGACTTGATCTCCCGGCGCATTCAGCGTGTTCGCGTCCACCCACTGGCACTCTTGCAAAGCCCCGAAGTGTGCGACGACTTCGCCCCTAAGGATGGAGGGCGACACCAGCCACCAACCCGCCAAGCCGAGGAGCACAAGCGCGGTAGCAGCGAGTGCATGCCATGGCAGCCAAAAACGCGGGTGCGTCGTCACTGCGGGGCCTTGTGCTGTCTGAAAAGACTTCGCTTCTTCCGTAAGTGCCTGCGACAACCCAATCCGATCAAAGTATGCCTTCCTCGCCGCTGGATCGAGGGACAACTCCGCTTCCAGTTGCAGCATGGCCAGCTCGGAAATTTCGCCCTCGAGCAAGGCGTCGATGAGTGCGTTTCTTTCTTTGGGATTCATGATTCAGCCTCGGTGGTAGCGAGTTGTTTCTCGATGCAGCTCAGAAGCCCATTGCGCAGGCGATGCAATGTCACCTTTAGGCCGCCCACGCTGCGGCCTATACTTTGCGCGAAATCGTCCAGACTCCCAGCCGTCGCGGTGTAGCGATGCATCAACAGCTCACGATCCTGCGGTCTGAGCCTTTTTAAGCACCCTTGAAGCGCCTCATGCCGGCGCTCGATGTCGTCTGGATGTTGGATCAAATCGTCGGCCAAGACCTGCTCCAGCTCCGCGCCGAACAGCAACCGCGAATCCCGCGCCTGTTGCTTACGATGGTTCAGCACCTCAAACCGGGCCACACTGAAAGCCCAAGCCTTGAAGTGCGTGCCTGGAGCAAAGTCACCGCGCTTTCGCCAAAGCGTCGCGTTTGCCTGCTGCACCACATCAAGCGCCGCCGCGTCTCCAGGCATCAGTGACTGCACATAAAGCCGCAGCGACAGTTGAATGTCGGTCAATTGCGCGACGAAGTCGGTTTCGTGGGTGCTGTCACTCATTCTGGGAGCAAATGCCGCGCATCGCCAAAAGGTTAACCACAAATATGAGGCGCCCCGCTATTTTCGTGGTCTAGGACTTGCGGGAAGCGAAGGGATGGCACCTCTCGAATTTGTATGAGGCTTGCACGACTGTCGACACGGCGCCCGGGCCTTCACTCGGCGTGCGAACGTCTCCTGACGCTTGATTGTCAGGACCAGAGGGCGGCGTCGGTCACGCGCGGCCTCCTCTTTCTGGGATACCCCTTCCAGGGGTGCCTCGGAGACATGGACGGCTGCTTTGCTCGCGGGACTTCGGCCGCTCGACGGCCATGCCAGCCTCACTGACGCGGCTAAAGTATCTGCCGTAACTGGATCGTGTCGATGACCTTGTCCGCGGCCAGCGCATTGGTGATTACCACCAGCCAGGTGCCCGGCTTGCACCACTCCCTGCGCTTCAAATAAGCCATCGCATTCACAATGGTGGTCTCCGGATCCTCTGAAAACTCCATCAGGAACGGCTCGACCCCCCACGGCAATAGGAGCTGCCGGAATATCGATTCAACGTCTGTAAACGCGTAAATCGGAACGCCCCGGGCGCGCAGCGCTCCCAGCACATAGGCAAGGTAGCCGCTGCGGGTGAACACGATGATCCCGGACTCTCCGAGCTCCTGCGCCAGAAGCGCGGCCGACCGCAGCATTTTGGATTTCGGTTCCTGCAGCTGAATCTTCGAGTTGAGCATCTTCGGAACGGATGGCTCCATCGTCCCGATGATGTCTTTGAGCACTTTGACAGACTCCAACGGGTAGGAGCCCGTGGTGGTTTCGCCGGACAGCATGACAGCGTCTGCCTGCTCGCGGATTGCGTTAGAAACGTCCGAAATCTCGGCACGCGTTGGCATGGGCGAATGGATCATCGTCTCCAGCAGGTGGGTGGCGATGATTACCGGCTTTCCTTCTGCCTGGCACGCTTGCACCAACTCCGTTTGGACGAGCGGCAGCCGGTGGTAGTCGATCTCGATTCCCAGATCCCCGCGCGCGACCATGATCGCATCCGCCGCACGGATGATCTCGACCATGTTCCGCACCCCCGCCTGATCCTCGATCTTCGCGATGATCTTGGCCGTCGATCCTAGCGCAGTGAGGGTCCTGCGCAGGATGTGGACGTCCTCAGCCTCACGGACGAACGAAAGCGCGACAAAATCAATCCCAGCGTCGACACCGGCCTTCATGTCGTCGTGGTCTTTTTTGGTCAGGGAGGGCAAATTAACATACACTCCGGGCAGGTTGATGTGCCGCTTGGATCCCATTTTACCGGGGGTGAGAACTTCGCAACGGACATGCTCGGCGTCCTTTTCAAGGACGCGCATCCGGATCAGGCCACTGTCCACGAGGACAATCTT
>CANJYI010000260.1 GCA_947478975.1 Chthoniobacteraceae bacterium | reverse complement strand
CCGCATTACCGCGCCCAAAAAGCCAGAGTTGAGCCGGACAGCGGAAGGAATGGCGCGCACCGAGGCGATTGAGTCCTACCGTAGCATTTTCGGACGGGGACTCCCCGTGCCTCCAGGCGCACCCGATGGCGGGCCGAAGGTTCCCGATGCTTTCTTTGACACTGGCAGCGGTCTCGGTACAGGTGGCCCGAATAGCGAAGTGCTCGAGTTCTTCCAGCAACCGACCCAGGATCCAGACGTTCAGAAGCGCCAGAACCGTTTCCTGTTCGATCCTGTGTTCCAATCGGCCAAGCCACCCGCTCTTTCTACAGCACCGCAGAGCCGTGCCACTTACCGGAACTAACATGAGTCTTGTCCGCCACGGTGTTGTGCTGGCCCTTGCAGGGTTCAGTCTGCCTTCCTTGGTGTTTTCTGCACCGGCGACAAAGGGGGGCGCCAAAACTGCGCAGGAAGCGGCTCCAGCGCCAACCGAAGCTCCGGCACTTCCGTCGTCAGTGGTCACCGAAGAGATGCGTTCGGCAAACGAGGCGGCGAGCAGTTCCGCGGAGGCGGCGATCGCCTCTCTGAAGGCAGCCCGCGCAGCGATTGCCGCAGAGAAATCCAAGGACGGTTCGGGTCCGGACGCCTCGGGAAGTGCACCGAATGCAGGGCCCGCCGCTTCTCCTGTTCCAGCGGCCTCCGGTCGAAAGGGGAAGGCCGTCGAGAAACTCGACCCGCTTCCGTCGAGACCGGAGCCTCCCGTCGCACCTGCCTCGAGCGCACCCGCGCCTGCTGTGGGGGAGCGCCAAACGGGGCAGCCGCAGGGGCTCAAAGCTGCGGTAAACGATTTTAATGCCTCTGTAGAGGAATCCAAAACGGGTCCCAAGGCAGCCAGCCAGACTGTTGCACCTCTTGCTCCTACGGTTCCTGCGCCCGGTCCAGTTGCTCCAGCGGCTTCCGCGGTGGTCCCCGCCGCTCCTGCTCCTGTCCAAACGCCTGCGGCTCCCGCCCCGCCCGCCCCTGTGGCTGAGGCGCCCAAGGACCCGCCGCAGAGCGCACCCGCGCCTGCCGCCGAGCCTCCGCGTCCCTCGATTGAGGCCGCAGCAGCTGCCGCAGCCGCGGCCGCAGCAGCGGAGCCTCCTGCAGGCGAGGTCAAAAAGAAATCGCGCTTTGGAAGCGATGATGCGTTGGGAGATGCCTCAAAGAAAAAGGGCAAAGGAAAGCCCAAGGAGCCCGTTGTTAAGCTTACGCCGGAGCAGCAGAAGGCAGCCGAAATCAAGGCGTTCTGCGACAAGGCCAGGGAGGCCATCAAACGCGGTGAGGAAGAGGTTGCCCGTGGGCTTTTGGAGTCGCTTGTGGCAGTTGACCTTCCCCATGCGGAAAAAAAGATCGCCCTCACTGAGGTGGCTGCGGTCTACGAGGAAAAAGGGGACCTGACCAAGGCGATTGCGATCCTAGAGAAGCTCACGACCGTTCTGGATACAGATACGGAGGTGCCTGTTTGGTTGCTCAAGCTCGGACAGCTCTACCGTGAGGCGGGTGCCTATCAGATGGCTATCTCCCGCTACTACGGGGTGATCCAGCTCGCGATGAAGGTGGGGAGTTCTGACTTTCAGCGCTTTCAGGCCATTTCCAGGCAGGCTCAGCGCGAGATCGCCAACACCTACTTCATCAAGGGGGATTTTGACCAGGCCCAGAAGTTCTACAACATGGCCTTGCGCTCCGATCTGCCCAAGGAAGAGCGGGCCATCGCCCTGTTCCGGGCCGCTCATTGCACTTTCATGCGCAACGACATGAACGGGGCGATCAACGGTTTGGAGCGCTTCCTGAAGGACTTCAGCCGCCACGCCTCCGCAGCAGAGGCCCGCTACATGCTGGCGACTGCCTACAAAACCGAAGGGCGCCCGCAGGACGCCTATGATTCCGTCATCGACCTTCTGCGCGACGCCAAGGGGAAGTCTGAAGAGGATCCGAAAGCCTGGGCTTTTTGGCAGAAAAAGGCGGGGAACGAATTCGCAAACGACTACTACCAGCGTGGAGAGTTCGTCAACGCCGTGACGATTTACCAGGCGCTGGCCGCGATCGAGGAGTCTCCCGAGTGGCGCTGGCCGGTGGTCTACCAGATGGGGCTCTGCTTTGAGCGGCTGCGGATCGAGCCGCGAGCTGCCGAGTGCTACAAGTACATTGTCGACGAAAACAAGCGTCCCGAGTTTCGCTGGAGAAAAATGCCCCAAAGCGTCGCCAACCTCGTCCAGATGGCAAGCTGGCGTGTGGAACAGTTGGCGTGGGATGGCGTGGTGAACGCCAAGCTCCGCGCGGTTGCGGGAATGGACTTGAGCCAACCGGTACCCAAGGGGATTCGCCCCTGAAGAGAACTCTATGAGGATTGAAAATCAGACTTCAAGCTCTGTGGTGGAGGCGGTTTTTGCCCACTCTGCGCTCTGCGAGGAGGTTTATTCCTTTCTTTTGGAGGAAAACCGGGTGTTGCGGGGTTCTGGGCGGCTGATGCAGCAGGGGATTTTGGATAAGAAGAAAATGCTGCTTGGTGCGCTGGAGGAGTCTCTGGGGCGGGTGAAAGCTTCCGCCCGGGCGGGAAAGATTGCAAAGACCCCGGCGCTGCGGGCGGCGAGCCTGAAGGCGCAGCGTATCCTGCTCAAATCCATGCTTTTGGACAAGGAGAACGAGCAGCTGCTGCTTAAGCATGCGCTTTCGTCCTCTTCGGGAGAGGTGCACATTTTGCCTAAGCCCACGGCCAATCAGGTGCGCCGGAGGTACGAGGGGCAGAATTAAACATGACTTTTTTGCCGAGTGGGGCCATGTATAGGCGTGTTGACTACGCCCGCCCCTGCCCATGGCTGTTGAAAAAATTCTTGTTATCGATGATGAGCATTTTATCCGGAAAACCTTTGAAGAGGTGCTCCGCGGTAAGCGTTATGGAGTAAGTAGCGCGGGCTCCCTTGCGGAGGCCGAGCGCCTGATGAAAAGGGAGCAGTTCGACGTCGCCTTTGTCGACGTACGGCTTCCAGACGGGGAAGGGACCACTTTTCTGGAGCGGGTGGCGACCACCAAGACGCCCCCCCTTTCCATCATGATGAGCGGGTTTGGTACGGTCGAATCCGCGGTCGAGTGCATGCGGGCCGGGGCGTTTGACTACCTTCTCAAGCCGTTTTCAATCAGTCAGATTGAGGTGCTCGTCCGCAAGGCCGAGGGCTATCGCCAAATGGTGAAGGTCAACGAATACCTCTCGGCGGAACTCGCCGGCGCCAAGGAATTGGTGGGTGGAAGCGATGCGATGAGCCGGCTCAGGGAGATGCTCCGCAAGGTGGCTCCGACGGAGGCCACGGTGCTGATCCAGGGTGAGAACGGCACGGGCAAGGAACTGGTGGCGCAGGCAATCTATCAGGCCAGCGGGCGTTCGACCGCCCCCTACATTCGGGTCAACTGCGCAGCTCTTTCAGAGAACCTCATGGAGAGCGAGTTTTTCGGGCACGAGAAGGGCTCCTTCACCGGCGCGACAGAGCGACGGGAGGGGCGCTTTGAGTTGGCCGACGGCGGGACCTTGCTCCTCGACGAAATCAGCGAGATCTCCCCCAGGCTGCAGGCCAAGTTGCTGCGTGTTTTACAGGAGCGCGAGTTCGAGCGGGTCGGGGGGACCAAAACCATTCAGGTGGATGTGCGGGTTCTCGCCACCACCAACAGGGACCTCCGGAAGTCCGTAGAAAAGGGGGATTTCCGGGAGGATTTGTACTACCGGCTCAATGTGTTCCCTGTTTCGGTGCCGCCCCTCCGGGAGCGGGACGGGGACATCCGGGTGCTGGCCTCCCATTTCTTGAACCGGTTTGCGCGGCAGCATGGGCGCTCTGAAATGGAGCTGAGCCCCAGTTGCCTCAATGTTCTTGAATCGCACCGGTGGCCGGGGAACGTGCGGGAGCTTCAAAACACCATCGAAAGGGCGGTGATTATGAGCGAGCTGGGAGCCCCGATCATTCCCGCATCGCTAGCCATAGGGGATCCGCCGGCAGCCTGGTCGAGTGCCCACCGAGTCGGCGCGGCCGCGGAAGGCGCGGAGACGATCCTCCGTGAGGATGTGGTGGTCACACCCGTGTCAGCTGCGTTACCGAGTGTCGGCGGTCAGGGGGATGCCCTGCGGCCCCTTGCAGAGGTGGAAAAGATTCATATTCTCGCGGTGCTCGAGGCCTGTGGCGGCAACCGTACCCGAGCAGCGGAAACCTTGGGAATCAGCATTCGCACACTGCGCAACAAACTTCACGAATACCGCGGCAGCGGCCAGTCCGCGGCCGTTGAGTGCGACGGGGTGGAGCTCGCATGACGCGGATGCGTCTCACGCGCTGCATCGCTGGAGCTTCGGAAACCGACCCGCCCTGCGGGCCTCCGTCGCCTGTGACGCGCTCACGCTTTTTTTCCTTGGCTGCGCTTACTCCCGGGGACGGGGCGTTCGTGTGGGTGCTGCCCGGCGCCGGACTGCAAAAAACAGGCTGATTTTTCTATGCGTTGGCTCGCTCCTGCTAAGGTCAACTTATCGCTTCGTGTATTGGGGCGTCGTCCCGACGGGTTTCACGATTTGCGGAGTTTGATGGTCCCGGTTTCTGTCTTTGACGAACTGGTTTTTGCTCCAAAAGAGGAGGGGGATCTGGAGTTCTTTTGCAACGTACCCGAGGTGCCCGCAGATGAGTCTAACCTTGTGGTAAGGGCGGT
>CANJYI010000259.1 GCA_947478975.1 Chthoniobacteraceae bacterium | reverse complement strand
CCGACCGGATCGAGGCGGGGACCTTTCTGGTGGCGGCCGCGCTGGCCGGAACCGAGGTGACTTTGCGCAGGGTCAATGCGGAGCATCTCAACGCCGTCTTGAACGCCCTTGCGGACGCCGGGTGCAAGCTGACGATCCAGAAGGACACCATAACCATCAGGGGGGGTGGCACCGCCCGGCCCTTGCAGTTGATCACGGAACCCTACCCGGGCTTTCCCACGGACATGCAGGCGCAAATGTGCGCTTTGCTCAGCCGTGCCAACGGCGAAAGCCTGGTCACCGAAACGGTGTTCCCCCAACGTTTCATGCATGTTTCGGAGCTCAAGCGCATGGGCGCCGAGATCGCCCTGGACGGGGCAACGGCCAGAATCACAGGGGTGGCTCAGCTGAGCGGGGCGCCCGTGATGGCGAGCGACTTGCGTGCTTCGGCAGCCCTGGTTCTGGCGGGTCTGGTGGCGGAGGGGATGACCGAGGTAAATCGCGTTTACCACATCGACCGGGGGTACGAAATGATCGACGAAAAGCTCGCCGGCCTAGGCGCTGAAATTGAACGGGTCAAGCAGTCTGCCTAGGCTGGTGTTTCCCACGGCAATCGGTTTTTTTCAGTCCACATTTTATGATGAGCAAACCTCTTGGCATCCTCGCGGGCGGCAACTGGATCGTTGACGCTGTTAAAATCATCGACGTTTGGCCCCAGCAAGACGCACTGGCCAACATCACAAGCGAAGCACGCGGCACGGGCGGCTCACCTTTTAACGTGTTGGTGGACCTGGCCACGATGGGCGCCCCCTTTCCCCTGGAAGCCTTGGGGCTCGTGGGCAACGACGGAAACGGCGCCTTCATCCTGGACACCTGCAAGCGGCGCGGAATCCAAACGCAGTCCCTGCAGGCCACCGAGGAAGCGCCCACCAGCTACACCGACGTCATGACGGTGAAGGGCACCGGACGGAGAACGTTTTTCCACGCCCGCGGCGCCAACGCGCTTTTGGCCGACGGGCACTTTGATTTCACGCGCACCTCCGCCAAGATTTTGCATCTGGGCTACCTCCTCCTTTTGGACGGCATGGACCTGCCCTGCCCCGATTTCGGCACCGTGGCCGCCCGCGTGCTGGCACGGGCGCAGGCGGCAGGCCTCAAGACCTCCATCGACGTGGTCAGCGAGGACAGCGAGCGCTTTGGACGGATTGTTTTGCCGGCGCTCAAGTACACCGACTACTGCATCATGAATGAATTTGAGGCGGGCCGGGTGACGGGCCACACGATCCGCACCGGGGACGGGCTGGATCGGAGTGCGTTGCGCGCCTCCATGGAGGTTCTTTTGGAGGCGGGAGTGAGGGAGCGCGTTCTGGTGCACTTTCCGGAAGGCGGCTGCGCGCTGAGTCGGGAGCACGAATGGGCGCAACAAGGGAGCGTCGTGCTGCCTGAGGGCTACATCAAGGGAGCGGCCGGCGCGGGTGATGCCTTTACTGCTGGGGTGCTTCTCGGCTGGCACGAAAACAAGTCCATTCAGGAACAGCTTCAGCTGGGGGTTTGTGCGGCCGCAGCCAACCTTTCCGAGGAAACCTGCACCGACGGCCTGCGCTCCGCAGCGGACTGTCTTGCCTTGGGAACAAGGTACGGTTTCCGTCCGATTTAGCGGCCGTACACAAGCCGCTGGCCGGGGTTCTAAAAACCGCAGTTGACCCCGGCCGACTCTGTGGGATCATCGCGATATGAGCCTTCCCCTAAAGCCCGTCTGTGCCCTCTTGATCAGCCCGCTTTTATTGGGGCTGACCAGTTGCGATACGGTTTATTCAAGGTCTTACTCGTACGAAAAAACCCACTTCCTGATCACCAAACAACCGGGTGGTAAGACGGTCGTCCAGAAGGGTTACACCTTCGAGCCGATTGAGCAAGTTGCCCTAGCCCGCGCTGACATTGAAAAAGAGAAACGCGAAACGGAACGGCTGCGGATGGCCAGCCAGCGGAGTGAAAAGGCGGGGGCGGACAAGATCGGCACCGACTCTCCTGCCCTGAGGCTGGATTCAGGCCTCGATTCCGGTTCGTCCCTAGGTGGGATGGGCGGCAGCATGCCCTCGGGGGGAGGATCCATCCCTGGATTGGATTCCGCGCCTTCGAGACCCGGGGCATCTTCCATGGGTGGCAGCACCATCCCCGGCTTGGATTCTGCGCCGTCGATGTCCGGGGCACCGTCGATGTCTGGGGCGCCGTCGATGTCTGGGGCGCCGTCGATGTCCGGGGCACCTGCGATGGACGGCGCCATGGCCCCGTCCATGTCGCCTGCTCCCGCCGCGGGGGCGCCGAAGCCAGCCTCGACGATGCTTCCCGGTCTTTAGCCGATTTTGCTTGTCTGACCGGACGCCCTTCCTCGCGGCAACTTTCGCCTCCTCACTTCCTCAGGCCCGTCCTGGGATCGGTTTTGGCTTATGAATCCCACGCAGCCGTCCGGTCCTCCTGAGCAAGCGCCCTCCCCCGAAGTCCCCTTCGGCGTGGATTTGAGCTTCTTTGCCGGGGGCGAGTGTGTGGGCCAGTTCCACGTCCCCCCGGGTACGTACCTGATCGGGAGCGACCCGAGTTGCCACTTGTGCCTTGCTCTGGAAAACGTCGAGCGGATGCACGCAAGGCTGTCTTTTTACGGCCACCGCCTCGTCGTGGAGGACTTGGAAAGTACCGGAGGGGTGTTTATCGGAGGGATGCGCCTCAGTTTGCCCACCCCTGTGCAGTCAGGCACGGAGGTCCACATTGGCTGCGCGCGCATGCGCTTTCACTTCGACCAGGCCTCTCTGGACCGGATTAATTCCGATCTGGCAGACCCGGTGCTGGGTCTGAAAGTCGTGCGGGAGGAGCTCACCCAGGAGCTGTACCAGGTCACCGGCAAGCTTGCCGAGGGCGGCATGGGCGTCGTCCTCAAGGCGCGGGACCATCGGGTCCACCGCTCCGTGGCAATGAAGGTTCTCCATTCCGGCCACGAGTTTTCTGCAGACAAGCTGATGCGTTTTGTGGGGGAGGCGCAGCTGACCGGGCAACTGGAACACCCCAACATTGTCCCGGTATACCAACTCGGCCTTTTGGCGGACGGGCAGGTGTTTTATACAATGAAGTACGTCCGGGGGCGCACCCTTGAGGACGTGCTCGAAAAGCTGCGCCTCGGGGACCCGGACACCTGCATACAGTACCCCCTGTCGGCTCTGCTGACCGTCTTCATGAAGGTGGCCGACGCGCTCGCCTTCGCTCATTCCCGCGGGGTCGTGCACCGGGATCTGAAGCCCGCAAACCTCATGATCGGCGCTTTCGGCGAGGTGCTCATCATGGACTGGGGCCTCGCCAAGCGTCTGGCGGAGGATACAGATCCCGATCCCAGCGCGAGTGCTTCCGGCGAACCAAGCAAGGCGGGGGAGCCGGCCGATTCCGACCGGGCACGTCTCTCCATTTCGTCCGAAGGTCGCTATCACACGCTTCACGGTCTCGTGGTGGGGACACCACCCTACCTATCGCCAGAACAGGCCGCTGTGGGAGTGCCCTTGGACAAGCGGTCCGACATCCACGTCATGGGTGTGATCCTGTATGAAATTCTCGCCCTGCGCCCTCCGCTGGATTTTATGGATCCGAATGCCGCCCTCGAGGCCATTCGCAAGGGCGCCCTTATTCCCCTGGAGGAACGCATCCACCTGACGGATCTGGACGGCACCCCGCCGCCCAAACTGGCCCACTGTCCGGGCGCTAAACCCCCGGAGGGGCTCGTCGCGATTGTGCAGAAGGCCATGCAGCACGACCCAGCGCTCCGCTACCAAAAGGTGGAGGATCTGCAGTCCGACATCTTGGCCTTCCAAAACGGTTTCGCCCCGTCTGCGGAAAGAGCCGGCTTCCTGCGGCAGCTCCAATTACTGCTGGGCCGCAGACGCAGAGAGGCCGTTCTGGTGGGCTGTTTTCTGGTTATCTCACAGTTGCTGCTTGCGTACTTTCTCAACTGGATCGCCGCAGACCGGAAAATGCTCCGCCTCAGCGAGCGCACCCTCGCGACCAAAAACCTGGAGCTCAACACCGCCAACCAGCGTCTTGAGCAGATTGTTTACCAGCTGCGCAACACCGCCGAACGCAACTACCGGGACGCGGCAAACCTTCTTCAGGACAAGCGCTCCAGCCAGGCCCTCGCGCAAATCAATCTTGCCCTTGTTGGTGTTACGGATTCCCCAAAAATGCAGGCCCGCTATTTGATCATACGAGGGCATGCCAATACCCAGCTGGGTTTCTACACGCAAGCACTCGAAGACTACCGCCAGGTTGCAGTCATCGATGCAGCCGCCCTACCGTTTCTCAGCATCGAAATGGATCTCGCCCGCGCCTTGGAGGATGGGTTTCGACCCGCCGAAGGGTGGGCATGGGAAAAAACAGGCCTCCCTGTCGCCGGTCCACGTGGCAAGAACCTGCCGAGGAGCCAGCCGCAGGTGCCACCAGCAGACCGCCAGCGTTTCCTTGAGCCCCAGGCAAATTGACGGCTTCGCAGTAAAAGGGGAGCCGCATAAATGTAGCTGGTTTGGTAACCGTTGGCCTTGGCCATGGAAGCCCAGCTCACGCTTTTGTTGCTTTTGTGTCCTAATAGAGTAGGGAGACAAGGATGGTTTGCGGCCACTACCACTCCGTGTCCTCATCTCCCCCTCATCGAACCGGACGGGCGGATTTCCCGCATCCGGCTCTCGGAGGCTGTTCGCCGGTTT
>CANJYI010000258.1 GCA_947478975.1 Chthoniobacteraceae bacterium | reverse complement strand
GCGCAGGCGCTCAAGCGTCTGGAGTCGGACGTGCTCCAAAAGCGGCCGGATACGGCGGTCATTCTTTTTGGAATCAACGATGCCGCGGTGGATGTATGGAAGAATCCGCCCGCCACCCAGCCGCGCACATCACTGGAAGCCTACCGCGCAAATCTCAAGAACTGTGTGGTTTCATTGAAAATAGCTGGAGCCCGGGTCGTGCTGATGACGCCGAACCCGCTTTACTGGTCGGACACCACGCGAAAGTTATACGGAAAACCGCCGTACGCACCGGAGGATCCGGATGGGTTTAACGTGCTGCTGCGTGAATACGCGGCGGCGGTGCGGGAGGTGGCTCGTGAGGAGAGCGTCGCCGTGGTGGATGTTTTCGAGGTTTTTAAAAACCAGCCGGCGATCAAAGACGGCAATGCAAGTCGTCTGATCCCGGATGGAATGCATCCCAATTCCGAAGGACATGGGGTGATTGCCGAAGCCCTCATCAGGTCGCTTTGTGCTTTGGATTCCCGCTATACGCGTGCTGCGAACGCCCAACGGCACGCTGCATCTCAGTTTAAGGCAGCAAATCAGTTCCCGGAGAAACTTGCATCCTTCACTCGTATCCTGCCTTTCACCTCCTCCATCTCGGTCAGGTTGAGGGAGCGTCTGTGGGTTTCCACAAACAAGCCGGCAAGCTTGAGCGGGTAATCGAGGCGCCCATCTCCGTTGCCCTTCCACTGGCCGGCGCCGAATCCCGGCTCGAGGTGTGAGCCGGGGGAGGCATTGGTGAGCGGGAAACTCACGTAACACCAACCGTCGAAGTCGATGGAGCTCTGGTTGGCCCAGTCGCCTCCGTCGTATCCACCGGCTGAAATCCAGCGCTCGCCTTTTGCATCCTCCAACTCCCAGAAGACGCGGCCGTAGCCGCTGTCGCCCTTGATCCACACGCCGACGGTGTCGGGCTTGCCCGGAATGGACACCGGTTCCTTCAGCCGCAGCGAGGCATATTCCCCGACGATGTCCGGAAGGCTACCCTCGCGCTTGAGTTCCAGTTCGAGGCACGCGCCCTTTTCGGGATCGTTCACGCCGGTCAGCGTAAACTGGCCTGCGCGCCGCTCGGGGTTGTCGAGCTTTGGCTCCGCCGGGCCGAGCGTCCACGCGGCGGAATCCTCCATCCGGCTGACGACCCGTGTGTCGGCCGGCGGCAGGTTTCCCGGGAAGGTGCGCTTTCCGGCCCGCACCTGCGAGGCGGCCTTGGGGGAAGTGAGGTAGGTCACAGCGGTCGAGGCGTCGGTGCGCAGACGTTTCCCGCTGGTTTGGAGAATGTTGCTGGCGCCGTAGAAACTGGTGCTCGTGAGTGTGGTTTCCAAGGGGAACTCGAACTCCAGCTCACAATGGCCGCGCGGGGTCCACACCGCATAGACGTACTCGCCGTCGCGTTCGAACTCGAGCGCGTGTGCGCTGGAAGAACCGGTTGGGACCTGGCGCACAAGCTTCACGCGATCGAGCGCCTTGGTCAACGTCGCCACCGCCACATAAACGGGCTTCGGGTAATGCAGGGGCCGCCGCTCGCAGAAGCCGGCCGCACCGTAGAGCGTATCGAAGTAGCATGCGCCCACATCCTCAATGCCGCCGGGAGAGATGGTGGGGAAACGGTGCGCCAGGCCAAACAGGAAGTCCCGGGTGTACCACTCCGCGAGGCGTTGCGTGCCCAGATCGCGTTCCGCACGACTGGTATATTCGTAACAGGCAGTCAGCGGGATTTCCTGCCCAAATGTGCGCGCGGTTTCCTTCAACAACCAGATGCCCGCCGTGGTGTGGATGCTGAGTTTTTCCGGAGAGATCGTCTGGCCTGTGGTCTCGGTACCGAGGTAGTCAATCAGGTCCCTGGGAAAGCCGCGCCGCAGGAGCATGGCGACGGTGCTCGCCGAGCCGCCGTGGTTGCCCGCGATGATTTTCAGCTCCGGGAATTTCGAGCGGATGAACCGGGCACCCTTTACCCCCAGTTCAAACAACTGCTCCTCGCGCAAGGCATCCTTGGCTTCGTATTTGCCCCCGTAAAGCTCTGGAGGTAGCGTGTTTTCGAAGCTTTCGTGAAAGAGGTCGATGTACTGGCAGTGGGGGAAACGCTCGAGTTTTTCCCGGATCGCCTTCTCTGCCCGCGCTTCCGCAGCCGGCCAGTTTTCAAGGTCCGCGCGGCGGAAGGGCCAGCTGATCTGGTTGAGGGAAAATTTCCAAGGGGCGAGGTCCGCCTCCGAATCGTTGGTCCAATTCACGGGGGTTCTGCGCATCCCGGCCTTCAGCAGCAAGGGGCCTACCGCTTTGAGTTCGCGGGTGGAGTAGTGTGCACCCCCAAACCACCACGTTCCAAAGGGAGACTCGTATCCCGCTCGTCGGGTGTCCTCTCCGAGCAGAGCGAAGGCAGCCTGGTGGGTGAGGAGCGTCTGTCCCCTGTCATCGCGGAGGCTCAGGCGCAGCCCGTACCAGCCCAGCCCGGGTTGGTTGATGGGAATGTTCACGTCCGTCTCCGCGCCCGGTTCGGCAAGGTGCACTTTGGTCTCGCCGCGCCCAACAACGGCTCCCCCTACGTCGGTAATCTCGCGGGTCAGGGTGTAATTTCCCGGAGCAACCGCCCGCAGCGAGACGGTGGTTTCCGGGGTCTCGGCATTGTGGAAAATGTTCCCCGGCTGCTTCTGTTTGAGGCGCATTTCTACGGGGGACTCCTCCAAGGTCACACCGAAAACATGCACCCCACTTTTGGAGGTCGCCAGGGGTTTGCGGCGGCGGTCCGTCTGAGTTTCAAGCGCGCCGCATTTGCCCAGAAATTCAAAGTCCAGGTAAGGGCCGATCTTCATCGGGGCGAACCCGTCCTGAGTGTCAGAGAGGAGGTCCAGTATGCCTCCCGTCTTAAGCTCCACCTTCACTAGGTAAAGGGTGGTGGTGATTTTGCCGCCGCTTCCAGCCGTGTACTCGACCGTTCCGACCTTCTGTATTTCAGGGCCGGCGGCCTCCCCATCGCGTGGGAGGGTGAGGGTGGTGTCCGCGATCGCCTCGCCGCGGCCGGAGATGCCGAAGCGTGTGAGTCGCGTGGTGAGCACTGGATCCAGCTTCGGATCGGAGTCGACTGCGCAAAGCACCCAGGCGCGGTGGTACCAGGCTTGGGGTACCGAAAAGTGGAGCGACTCGGGCATCCCATCCAGGGAGGTCCTGGAGGTGTTTTCATTGGTCTCCAACGAACGGAGGCCCTGCATTTCCTTGGCGGACCCCACGTCCGCACTTTGTCCGCCGGCCGCTACAAGCAGCGGCACCCCGTGGAGCTGCTGTGCGCCGGGCGCGAGGGAAACCGTCGCGTCCTTCATCACTCCGGGCCGTGCGGAGTGTTTGATGTCGAGCGCCAGAAAACGCCCGGCCCCGGCGCGTTTCAAAACCTTGGCTCCCCGCACCGCACCGCCGGATTCCAGATTCAGAGACACCTCGGCCAATGGGCTTTCCGAATGGATCCGCCCGCAGTAGCGGCCCTCCAGCCAGAGCTCGCACCCTGCCTTAAGCGCCCGCACCTCCACGGGAACCCACCGTTGGGAGGCGGAGGGAAGAGTACCCCATTTCTTGGCAAGCTCTTCCCGCTGGCTGTCCGTGTAGCGGGACAGCCGGGGGCGGCTGTGTGCAGTGAAGGATAGCCCCGCCCCTTTGTATTCGACGGCGGCATCGGGCAGGATTTCAGGGGGCGGAGTTTGTTTGGTTACCTTGTCCGCCGGCTTTTTCCATTCATCGGTTTTCAGCGCGCCGGAAAGGAGCTGCGTCTTTCCATCTGCGAATTTGAAGGACCAGACCACTTTGCCCAAAGGCCCGACCTGGACCTCCGCCTCAAATGTTTCTGCCGGAGCAACGGCAAACACGTGGTTGAGCAGCCCCCCCGCAACGGTCACCTCTGCGGCTGCATCGAGGAGTGGCGTTGCGGGACCGCCCAACAGGGCGCACAGCGACCCTGCTGCAAGCGCATGCAGCACGCGCCTCGGGTTCGGAAGAAAACAGGAGGGCACAAAGGTGCGGTGTTTGGAACAGGTGGGTTTTCTCATCCAGTCAGGGGGGAGGGGGTGAACGGGAGCGGCCGCGTAGCCTTTCCTTTCTGGATCCGTATTGCCGCGATGGTTTTGGCGCAATTTAAAACGATGTCCGCCCGTTATTAGCGCAGATGTGCCGGGGTGGATTTTGCCGCGAAGCTCTCACATTTGAGAATTGCCGCCACGGTGCGGCGGGTCGCACCTTGGTGGGCGGCGAGCGAGCGGATCGCGTTTTGGCCCAGTGCTGCCCTGCGCTCGGGCGCACTGAGCAGTGCGTTGACCTGCGCCTCGAGCGCCGCGGGGCTGTCCACCTGGACGGCGCCCTCCGATTGCAGGAGAAGGCGGACCACCGACTCGAAGTTTTCCATGTGGGGACCAAAAACGACCGCCTTGCCCGCAAGCGCGGGCTCCACCGGATTCTGCCCGCCGTGGGACGTGAGGCTCTTACCCACAAATGCGAGGCTGGTGAGGGAGTACCAGTCCTTGAGCTCTCCGGTGGTGTCCAAAAGGAGGATGTCCCACTCGGCCTGCACGGGCAGTTCGGTGCGCCTGAGGATTCGCAGGCCGAGCGGCTTCAGCTCGCGCAGGAGTGCGGGGACGCGTTCCACATGCCTCGGGGCAAGGATGAGCCGGAGGGAAGGGTGGGCTATGCGCCACCGAGCAAGGAGCCCTGCAAGGATGACTTCTT